>CBDUMX010000005.1:0-25982 GCA_965368435.1 uncultured bacterium | reverse complement strand
TTTGGTTTAGCATTGTCGATCCTGCGCGCCATATTATTACACACATCTTCGGCAGTAAGCGTTCTTCTCTCCAAACAAATCACATCGAGAGCGTAAAACTGCTCTTCTCCACTCGCAGACTTAACACCTTTCCTATATATTCTATCAAGGGAAACACCATCGTGCACTTTGCCGTAAGTTTCAGTTGTTGTATGTATCCATCGCGCAGGTAAATTGAGGCTATAACCACAAGGTGCATTATATTCCTTTATAAAGAATTCACTGGTGATATAGTCGCCATTCTTTTGATAATATTTCCACTCTCCAACCCTGTCTCCTGCTTCAAATAGTCCTTCAGAAGATAATTGTCCATTAGTATGATAATAGTAGGTATAACCCTCTTGATTTCCATCAATTAAGCTTGTTTGAATGTTTCGCTTCCCATTTTCAAAGAATTCTATATATCTACCTTCAATTTTATTGTCGACATAATCATATATGCCGGTTGTATCCCCATCGGCATTGAAGTAAATAAATGCACCTTGTTTCGTTTTCCTTTCTTCATCAGAAAAGCTACCCGTCATCTGCAATTGTCCATTTTTGAAATAGTCGGCATGTACCCAAAGATTATCGCCATTTTTATATGTTTTACCATAATATTTATGACTTCCTTCATCGCACTCTTCCCAATTGCTATCAAAATAGGTATAGCTGGTATCTTGTGCTTTCAAGCCAAAAGAAATTAAAAAGACGAATAAAAAGCTAATAGAAATTCTCATCTTCCAAATATAAAACTTAGGCTAGAATTTTATTTATAAATGCAGAATTGACTTAAGATTTTTAAATTTCTGAACCCTTTTATACCTCAAAAGATTTGAATATTTATATTTAGCTTTGAGCACAATGAATATTCTTAAACACAAAGAAAATCGCTTATTCATCATCCTTGGAGGATTCTTCATAACCAATGCAATAATCGCTGAGTTCATAGGCGTTAAAATATTCTCATTAGAACGCAGCTTTGGATTTCAGCCAGCAAATTGGCAGTTCCTTGGTGAAACCTTGAGCTTTGAGCTGACGGCGGGTGTACTTCTTTGGCCTGTAGTATTTATTATGACCGACATCATCAATGAGTACTTCGGCAAAAAAGGTGTGCGATTTTTATCTGTGATGGCTGCTGCCCTCATTAGCTTCGCTTTTCTTATGGTCTTTATGGCAATAAAAGTTGTGCCAGCAGATTGGTGGGTTAAAAGTGGTGAGTCGGGAGGGGTAGTGAATATGCAATTTGCCTTTCAAAAGATCTTCGGACAGGGACTTTGGATTATTGTAGGTTCACTCTTTGCTTTTCTTGTTGGACAATTACTAGATGTCATGGTATTTCAAAAACTGAAGAAAATAACTGGACATAAAATGATATGGCTGAGAGCAACAGGGAGCACTTTAGTTTCTCAGCTAGTGGATAGTTTTATTGTTTTGTTTATAGCATTTTACATTGGCTCAGATTGGACTCTATTTAAAGTTATTGCAATAGGATTCAATAATTACATCTACAAATTTGTAGTTGCGATTGCATTGACACCGGTCATCTATTTCGCTCATTGGCAAATTGATAAATATTTGGGCCATGAACTAGCAGCTAAAATGAAACAAATAGATTAATTGATTTATGAAAAGTATTACAGATTTTGACAGCTTTCTCGCTTTAGATATTCGTATCGGTACTGTTCTCAATGTTGAGGAACTTCAAAATGCTCGAAAGCCCGCCTATGTTTTACAAATTGATTTTGGGGAAGAAATTGGCGTACTCAAATCCAGTGCGCAAATTAGAGATTTGTATACTGCTGCAGAATTAAGAGGCAAGCAAATAGTAGCTGTGGTGAATTTCCCTGAAAAGCAAATTGCTCAAATAAAATCACAGTGCTTGGTATTAGGAGTACAGACAGATGAAGGCGTAGTCTTGTTACAAACAGAGCGCAAAGTTGATAATGGAAGTGTGATTAGTTAGAGCTAAAGTTAGTAAAGAGAATGTAGGCGTTGGTTCTAATTGATTTGACGGTGATATGGAATAAAGCTTAATTTGATCTGGGGGGGGACCCCGGCAAATCCAGTAAATTAAAGGCTAATTCCCAAAGGCGTATTCTATAATATTAGCGCCCATTTTTAAAGCCTTTAAACGGGTTTCTTCACTGTCATCGTGAATGCCTGCATCCTCCCAACCATTGCCCAAATCGCATTCTACATCATAAAAACACACTAAACGCCCATTGTAGATTAAACCAAAACCTTGAGGTGGCTTGCCGTCGTGTTCGTGAATCTTTGGAAGTCCATTTGGGAATTTATAGGTCTGATGATATATCTCATGAGTAAATGGCAACTCAATAAACTCGAGTTCAGGAAAAACCTTTTTCATTTCAGGTCTTATAAATTTATCTAAACCGTAATTATCATCTATATGTAGAAAACCGCCTGCAATCAAATACTCCCTGAGATTTTGAGCCTCTTTGGAGCTAAAAACCACATTTCCGTGACCGGTGAGATAGACATATGGGTAATTGTATATCTCTATACTTCCAGGCTCAACTACCTCATCTACTGTATTAATATCTGTAGCAATGTTTTTATTACAAAAGTTCGCTAGATTAGTTAAGGCTGTTCTATTTGCGTACCAATCGCCACCACCCTTATACTTCACTTTAGCTATCTTTATGCTCTGTTCTGCGGTATAGCTAGATAAGACTAAGCTAATGATAATAAATATACTTGAGGCAACTTTCATTCTTATTCTGCGAAAATAATCTTTAGCACTATAACGCTGAGAAGTAAAGATTTCATATAGTCTTGAAAATCTCCTATTTGAATTTCACCACCCTATATTTGTTTAATGAGCTATAGCTGGATATACATCGTCTTAATTGTTGTTGCGGTCTATGTGCTACTCAATATAGTTGCCTATTTCATACAAGAACGACTATTGTTTAAACCAGAAAAACTCCCAGAAGATTTTAAGTTCAAATACGACAATCAGGTGTTCGACGAATACAATATTGAAGTTGATGAGGGTGTTAATATCAACGGAATTCATTTTAAAGTAAGGCATCCCAAAGGCATAGTTATCTACCTAAAAGGAAACTCTAGAAGTATTAAAGGCTGGGGGAAATTTGCAATCGACTTCACTAGGCTTGGTTTTGATGTACTCATGGTAGACTATAGAGGTTTTGGTAAAAGTACTGGAAAACGCACGGAAGAGGGCATCAAGAATGATCTACAATATGTATATGACAGAGTAAAACAAGAAGTTAGTGAAGAGCATATAATTCTTTATGGGAGGTCGATGGGATCTGGCTTTGCAACTAAGTTGGCCAGTAAAAACAAACCACAAAAATTGATACTAGAGGCACCCTATTACAGTATGGAAAGCATAACTAAACGCTATCTGCCAATAATGCCTATGTCGATTTTACTGCGATTCCCAATAAAAACCTATAAATGGATTAAATACGTCAGCTGCCCTATACACATTATACATGGCACCAGTGACAAGTTGATTCCATTCAGTTCCAGTATTAAACTTTCTAAGATTAACCCTAAACATTCACGATTGTATCCTGTTATAGGAGGACGACATAACACTTTGCACAGCTTTGAACAATACCACAGATTTCTAGAAGAAATCTTGCACTCGAAATTGCCTACGGAAATAAATCCCGAGGAAACTAGTTTGAACTTTAAAAGGAAATGAGTTTAGTACTATTAATAATACTTGGCTCTCTTATCGCCTTTGTCATTATAAGTGCAGTCATTTTCTATTATACTCAAGAATACATCCTTTTTCACCCTACAGTCCTTCCATTGGATCACCAATATGAATTCAAAGGCAATGTAGAATTCGAAGAATTTCGATTTAAGGCAGATAAAGACGCAGTAATATATGGATTGCATTTTAAACCCAAGAATCCAAAGGCTCTACTCTTTTACTTTCACGGCAATAGCAAAGACGTACAACACTGGGGTTTTTGGTGTGAAGCTATATCTGAAAAATACAATCTTGAAGTTGTTGTTGCCGATTATCGCGGATTCGGCAAAAGCACGGGTACAAGAACTATAGGTGCAATGCTCAATGACGCCTTAGCGGTTTACAGATTCTTTGAACACATCCCACTCCCACATATTGTCTATGGTAGGTCCCTAGGAGGTGCCTTTGCATCTCATGTCGCTTTAGTTAATCAAATTGATAAGCTCATATTGGAATCAACATTTACAAGAACTGCTCATATTGTCTTGCCCTTCTCCGCCGGAGTTCCCAGGCTGTTCTTGTTGAGATTTCCCTTCCAAAATATTCAAAACATCAAAAGCTTTGAAGGTGAGCTCATTATAATTCACGGCAAGAAAGATGTTCTTGTTCCTGTTAGTCACGCTAAAAGACTAAACCAGATGGCAAAGACTAATAGGAAAAAAATGTATCTAATTGAGAAGGGTACGCATTGGAATTTACCAGAGCTAAATGATTATTGGAAAGTTTTGAGTGATACCCTTTCCTAAATGTTACAGAGTACGGCAGCCGCGATTGCTGCTGTTTCCGTCCTCAGGCGGCTCTTCCCTAGTCCCAAAGATTTAAATCCTTTTGCTATTGCCGACTCCACTTCTTCTGGTGTAAAATCACCTTCTGGACCGATTAGAACTAGCCTAGATTCACTATTTACCAAATCCTTAAGGTTTTCCATCTGATATCCATCTATGCAATGTGCAATAAATGCGTTTTTGAATTCTTTATGAATTAAATCCTTGAATGCTATTTCAGTAAAACTGGGCAAATAAAATCTTAGCGACTGCTTCATTGCACCAATAGCTTTCTTTTGAATGCGCTCCATATTGATTTTACTGCGTTCCGTGCGCTCGGTATTTATAAAAAATACTTCCTCTACTCCTATTTCAACAACTTTCTCAATGAGCCATTCTAAGCGGTCTCTATTCTTGGTAGGTGCTATGGCCAAACTCAAGTTTGTGCATTTTTCTTTTTCATCGACATTCAATATGGTGCATTCCACCTCTCGTTTCCCAATAACATCTATACCGCATTTGTACAACTTACCCCTTCCATCTATGACTTGGATAATATCTCCAATTCTTTTTCTCAAAACCAAACTGCAGTGTGCTGCTTCCTGGTCTTCGAGATAAAGTTTATCACCCGAAATTCGAGTGGAGTAAAAAAGTTGTTGCAAATGGTTCATGAACTAAAAACTCTTAATTGAGACTTTTCAACTCACTCACTAATTCTGTTAATACCTTTTTGGCATCGCCAAAAAGCATTGAAGTTTTATCATGGAAGAATAACTGATTTTGAATACCAGCATAACCAGCATTCATGGATCTTTTATTCACTATTACGTTTTTAGCATCTTCAACTTCAAGAATTGGCATACCGTAGATAGGGCTAGAAGGATCCGTTTTAGCAGCTGGATTTACTACATCATTCGCACCAACTATTAAAACAACATCTGTTTGGGCAAATTCTGGATTCACCTCCTCCATTTCTTTCAGTTTGTGATATTCAACATTGCTTTCTGCCAAAAGAACATTCATATGACCTGGCATTCTACCTGCAACCGGATGGACAGCATAGGCTACTTCTACTCCATTGCTTTCCAGTAATTGCTCGAGTTCATTAATAATATGCTGCGCTTGCGCAACTGCCAGTCCATAACCCGGCACAATGAGAACTTTCTTTGAATAGTTCATCAGTACCGCAAGGTCACTAACTCCAATTTCCTTGATATTACCGCCTTCTTCACCTCCTGCTGGGCCTTCTGCACCGCCAAAGGCTCCAAATATTACATTAAACAATGGTCGGTTCATGGCTTTGCACATCACTAGGGTTAATAATGTTCCTGCTGAGCCTACTAGTATCCCTCCTGTTAACATTACTTGGTTATTGTAAAGGAAACCTCCAAATGCTGCAGCTAAACCTGTAAATGAGTTTAGCAGGGAAATAACAACGGGCATATCTGCACCTCCAATCGGGATTACAAATAGGATCCCATATGCTAAGGCTATAGCAAACAAGATATATAAATGGGTTTCGCTTGCAGTTCCGCTATAAACTATCCAAATAGCATATGCTACTATAAAAATTAAAATGATGGTATTTACAATATTGTATTTGGGAAGTCGAATTGCGTTTTTAATACTGCCATTCAACTTTCCAAAAGCGATCATACTGCCACTGAAGGATATACTTCCAATAACCATGCCTGCTAGTATTACACTGATGGCAATAGGATCTGATGTATTGTGGTGAAACTCAACTAAACCAATTAAAGCAGCACATGCACCTCCCATACCGTTAAAAAGAGAAACTAGCTCAGGCATTTTAGTCATTTGTACTTTTTTCGCTGTAAGCCATCCCACAACAGTACCTAGAGCTATTGCACCAAAAATAAGTCCGTAAATGGTTCCGCTAACTTCACCTTGGTGTAGGGCAATAGTACCCGCAATTGCTAATGTCATACCCAATGCTGCCAATAGATTTCCTCTTCGGGCAGTTTCTGGGTGACTCAACATTTTCAATCCAATAACAAAGGTTACAGAGGCGAATAGGTATACTATAGCTTTTATATATTCTATCTGCATTATTTCTTCTTTTTAAACATTTCCAACATCCTGTCTGTAACCACAAAACCACCTACTACATTCAATGTACCGAGAAATACCGCAAGTGTCCCTAAAACCAAGGCCAAGGTATTATCTGGTTCTGAATTGAGGAGGACAATGATGGCACCCACTATAACAACTCCGTGTATTGCATTTGCTCCCGACATCAAGGGAGTATGAAGTACGCTTGGCACTTTGCCTATTACTTCTACACCTACGAATATGGATAAGATGATGATGTACACCATCTCAATATTTTCGCCTATAAATGCTATAAAATCTTTCATGAATTTGTATTTGATTGTATTCCTGTAGTATTATCTGATTTCCTTTCAACAATAGAAGCCCAGTCTGTTTGACCTTTATGTGTGATTAAAGTGCCCCTTGTTATTTCATCCTCAGCATCCCAAACAAAAGTCTGATTGTGCACTAGATGAGATAAAAAAGTATCGATGTTTCTCGACAATAATTCACTGGCATTAGTAGGTAGCTGAGCTGGGAAGTTTGATACCCCAACTATTTTAACACCATTGTGTTCAACAACTTTGTCGGCTTCACTCAATGCTGTATTCCCACCTTTGGCAACTGCCATATCAACTATCACTGATCCAGCTTTCATAAGCTCAATTTGTTCTTTAGATATGAGTATTGGAGCCTTAGCACCTTGTACAAGAGCTGTTGTGATTACCAAATCAGCTTGGGCCAGCGACTTATTAACTGCCTCTTTCTGTTTAGCTAAATAATCTTCACTTACCTCTTTGGCATATCCCCCTTCAGTTTTTACGCCATCGCCCTCAACTGTTATAAACTTGGCGCCTAAAGATTCACATTGTTCTTTAGTTTCAGCTCTAACATCAGTAGCTTCAACCTGTGCACCCAAACGCTTGGCAGTTGCAATTGCTTGCAAACCTGCTACTCCGATACCGAAGATTAAAACTCTTGCTGGACTAATCGTTCCAGCTGCTGTCATTAACATAGGAAATATTTTACCCATATGATCAGCACCGGCTATTACAGATTTATAGCCGCTCAAATTGCTCTGTGAACTAAGCACATCCATACTCTGAGCCCTACTAATTCTGGGCATTGCGTCTAAACTGAAAGCAGAAATCCCTTTAGCGCTTAAATTTTTAATCAAGTCTGGATTTAGATGATGAAATAATTGACAGATTACCACTTGTCCATTGCTCATTTGTGCAATCTCGCTTTCACTAGGAGGATTAATTTTCACAATTACATCTGCTCCACTCATTGCTTCTGAAGCGCTACCAGCAATTTCGCAACCAGCTTCTAGATATACCTTATCACTAAACGAGGCTAGCTTGCCTGCATCCTTTTCAATGTATACCGAGAAACCAAGCTCCTTGAGTTTCTTAATTGATTTAGGGGTTATTGCGACCCTAGTCTCACCCTTATCTGTTTCCTTTAATACTGCAAGTTTCAAAGCTTTATATTTTGGGGTAAAGTTAGATATAATTGATAAATAGGCCCTATTTATTCAATAAATAGTTAAGGAAATTATTATTCGATATTAACACTAATTTAGATTGTATTAATTTAGAAATTTAACATTCAAATAATAACAAATAACTAACTTTGGCTTATTAAATGAGTACCTCAAAAATTAAAGGTCTTTCTACTATTAGTGGGACCTTGACGGCTGAAGATTTTGCACAAGCTAAAACTCGTGATGAACTAGTAGCAATTGCCAAATCTAAAAATTATGATATCGACAGGCATCTGGAGAAGCTACAATACGAAGTAGAGCTTAAAAAACTTCAAGCTGAACTTGTCAACCTTCAGAAATACATACAGGCAAATAAATTGCGAGTTGCCGTTCTATTTGAAGGAAGAGATGCTGCTGGAAAAGGAGGATCAATAAAGCGATTTATGGAGCACCTTAACCCTAGAGCAGCAAAGGTTGTTGCTTTGCCAAAACCAACTGAAATTGAAAAAGGTCAATGGTTTTTCCGACGCTATGTCAAAAGTCTTCCGAATCCAGGAGAAATTGTCCTCTTCGATCGTTCTTGGTATAATAGAGCAGTTGTTGAACCAAGTATGGGTTTCTGTACAGATGAACAATATGCTCGATTTATGGCGCAAGTACCCGAATTTGAACACATGCTTTACGAAGATGGAATCATTATAGTAAAATTCTGGTTTTCTATATCTAAACAAGAACAAGCTAGAAGATTTAATTCGAGATTAAGCAATCCGCTTAAGGTGTGGAAGTACAGTCCGGTAGATATGAAGGGACAAGAGCTATGGGACACCTACACGCATTATAAAGAACAAATGTTTTCCAGAACTCACACTCCATTTAGCCCATGGGTCATAGTGAAAACTGAGAGCAAAAAGGTGGCCCGATTAGAAAGCATACGATATGTATTATCGCGTTTCGACTATCCTGAAAAGAATAATGCGCTGGTGAATATCTACCCCGACCCCAACGTAATAGTTCGTTACTTTAGAAACCTTAACCAAATCGACAATTAAGATGAAACTCAGCGCTAAAGATGTTAAGCTTTTGAATTCAAAAGTTGGAATGAAAAATTTATTGCTCAATGATCCCCTTAATTATGAAAAGGCATTGAGATACACCCGCTATGAACTCAAATTAAAGAAAATGCAGGCCGAATTGGTTAAACTGCACGATTGGGTAATCGACAATAGAAAACGGGTAGTTGTAATATTTGAGGGTCGAGATGCTGCGGGTAAAGGTGGAGCAATTAGGAGAATTACAGCACATATAAACCCAAGGCATTTCAGAGTTGTGGCCCTGCCAAAGCCTACAGAAGAGGAGATTGATCAATGGTATTTCCAACGCTATGTGAACGAACTACCAAAACCTAGTCAAATTGTGTTTTTTGACAGATCATGGTACAATAGAGCGGTAGTTGAACCAGTCAATAATTTCTGTACTCAAGAAGAATATGAAGTCTTTATGGATCAGGTGAATCCCTTTGAAAAAATGATTAAGGATTCAGGGGCTTATTTATTGAAAATCTATTTTTCCATTACTAAAGACGAGCAGAATAGAAGGTTTGAGGATATTAAAAGCGATCCTTTAAAGCGTTGGAAAATGACTAAAGTCGACGAAAAAGCACAGGGATTATGGGATCAATATACCACCTATAAGCAGCGAATGTTTGAGCATACAAATACCGTTGATGTTCCTTGGAGAATTATCAAAGCGAATAGAAAGACTACCGCAAGACTGCAATCCATGAAATACATTTTGGATAGTATTCCGTATAAATAGTAAAACCTATTTTTGCTCGACTATGCTTGGCGATTTATTTGGCCAAAGAATAGCTGATGTATTTTCAAAATTGAAGAAGCCAGGGTATAAATTCATGAGTATTATACTGATACTAATCGGGCTAATACTCATCTTTGAACTAATTCGAGATTCTGCCAGGGATGGAGATTTTATGGGTTATGTCAATGCCGGCAATGCATTTTTAAATGGCAGTCCCATTTATGCCGATTTCTTAAATACTTGGCCTCCATTCTTTTCTGTCTTTAGTGTTGTTCTGGCTTTGGGCGATAGTATTCACCCCTATTTTATCCGGTTTATTTGGAATTTGGGAAGTATCATTTCCATGTTCATCATTATAAAGTTAGGAACTAGAATGCTGTTAAATAAAAATATTGGCAGTGGGTCTAAGGATATCAAGATTCAAGATCCAATTGTAGTTATACCTCTTTTAATCATTATGAGGTTTTTCATGGATAATCTATCCAATGTTCAGATCAACATTTATATGTTGTTGTGTGCCACGCTTGCCATATTATTCCTACAAAGGAAACAGTATATTTGGCTTGGTTTAGTGCTTGGTCTATCCATTTCACTTAAGATATACACCATATTTTTTCTGCTCTATTTTGCTTTTAAACGAGAGTATAGGGCGGTAGTATGGACTGTTGTATTCATTGCAATTTTCAATTCATTAAGTTTTATAGTATTCGGATTTGATAATGCTTTGTCCTACTATCAACAGTGGATGAATGAGATAGCACCGCATTCTTACATCGCACACCACAAAAATCAATCACTCTTCGGTGCATTGTTAAGACTTTTTACAACAGAGAATATAGGAACTGATTTATCAATTAATATTTTAAGCATGGATTCATCCATAGTCAAAAAATTCAGTTATCTATTGGTAATCCTCGCATCTGTAGTACCGGCATATTTGTTCAGGAAAAAGATTCAAAATCCGACAAGTATTAAAAGTATGTTGGAGTTTTCATTAATCTTTACTTTGGTGCCTCTACTTTCGCCATTAGCCTGGAAATATTACTTTATTTTTCTCTGGCTGCCATATCTAATGGTATACGCATTAGTTTTCATATCAAATATGGTATTCAACAAGAAAATCGATTTTATTATCAAAGTGCTTTTTACACTTTCAATAGCACTTAATGTTCTCACTTCCGATTTATTCCTAGGTGTCAATCTATCTGACATTACAGAGGCTTACTCATTCATTACCATAGGCACACTAATCTTACTGTGTCTTCAGTTCTATTTGCGATTGAAAATGGACCAATCTGAACCAGAAATTGAACTTAAATAAAGAATCATAACACTTAAGTAAGCTTGATTCTGTATTTAGAATTTGAAAACTTAATTTTATATCGGGGGGGCGCCCCCCAAATAAGGTGCATCGAAGCAATAAAGCAATGATGCAATAAGGCAATGACGCAATAAGGCAATAAGGCAATAAGGCAATAAGGCAATGAAAGATCCAATAACCAAGTTCCAATGACATAGCCTTGTATTGCCTAATGCGATTGTCTGTCAGTTCGAGCCTGACTGCCGTTAGGAAGGCTTGTCGAGAACAGTTCAAGAGCGAATATCTATTTCTAGGTTCTCGACAGGCTCGAACTGACAAAGAGCAAGTTTGAAGGCAGAATATGTAGTCATGCAGACCATCTCCCCATCGTCCTATCGTCCCTTCGTCCCAATCTGAATAATAAGTCAATAAAGCAATGACGCAATAAGGCAATAAGGCAATAAGGCAATAAGGCAATAAGGCAATACAAGATACAAAGTTCCAAGCGTTAACAATCGTCCCTGCGTCTATTCTCTGTTCTCCCTTCTCTATTCTCTCTTCTCTATTCTCTTCCAAAAAAAAAGCCCATCAACTCCAGGCTGACAGGCTTTTCATTTTTATTTTATTTAATCCTATTTTACTTCTTCGAAATCTACATCCTCTACATCTTTAGCCTCTCCGCCTTCTTCAGCTTTTGGAGCTTCTGCTCCTCCCTCTGCACTTGCTTGTTGTTGAGCATTGTAGATATCTTGTGAGGCTGCCTCCCAAGCTTTATTCAACGCTTCCATATGAGTGTCAATACCAGCTAAATCCTGTGCTTCATGAGCTTTCTTCAAAGCATCTTTTGCACTTTCTATAGCTGCTTTCTTGTCTTCTGGAATCTTATCGCCATACTCTGATAATTGAGACTCAGTACTAAACACCAAATTATCTGCAGTATTCAATTTGTCGATTTTCTCCTTTTCCGCCTTATCAGACTCTGCATTCGCCTCAGCCTCTCTTCTCATTTTCTCGATTTCCTCCTCGCTCAATCCACTTGAAGCTTCTATTCTTATGTTTTGCTCTTTGCCAGTGCCCTTATCTTTCGCACTCACATTCAAAATACCATTGGCATCAATGTCGAATGTCACTTCAATTTGAGGTACTCCTCTACGCGCTGGTGGTATGCTGTCTAAATGAAACCTTCCAATAGTTCTATTGTCCTTAGCCATTGAACGCTCTCCCTGCAATACATGTATCTCCACAGATGGCTGATTGTCAGCTGCAGTTGAGAATACTTGTGATTTCTTAGATGGAATAGTAGTATTTGCCTCAATTAATGGTGTAAATACACCTCCTAAAGTCTCTATCCCTAATGATAATGGAGTTACATCTAATAGAAGTACATCTTTAACTTCTCCAGTTAATACCCCACCTTGAATTGCAGCTCCTATAGCAACAACCTCATCAGGGTTAACACCTTTTGAAGGTGCTTTTCCGAAGAACTTCTCTACTTCTTCTTGAATTCTAGGGATTCTTGTAGAACCTCCAACCAAGATAACTTCATCAATATCTTTAGCTGTATAACCAGCATCTTTTAAAGCTTGCTCGCATGGCTTCATTGAACGCTTGATTAAATCAGCCGCCAATTGCTCAAATTTCGCTCTGCTCATCGGACGCACCAAATGCTTAGGTCCGCTATCTGTAGCAGTGATATATGGCAAATTGATTTCTGTCTGAGTTGAACTCGAAAGCTCAATTTTTGCTTTCTCAGCTGCTTCTTTTAATCGCTGTAGTGCCATTGGATCTTTTCTAAGATCAATAGACTCGTCTTTGATAAATTCTTCAGCAAGCCAATCCATTATTACTCTATCAAAATCATCTCCACCCAAATGAGTGTCGCCATTGGTTGATTTCACTTCAAATACTCCATCTCCTAATTCTAGGATAGAAATATCAAATGTTCCACCACCTAAGTCATATACTGCAATGATTTGATCTTTGTCTTTCTTATCTAATCCATAAGCCAATGCTGCTGCAGTAGGCTCATTCACAACTCTCTCTACTTTTAAACCGGCTATTTCACCTGCCTCTTTAGTTGCTTGTCTCTGCGAATCATTGAAATACGCTGGTACTGTAATAACAGCTCTATCTACCGTAGTACCCAAATAATCCTCAGCTGTCTTCTTCATCTTCTGAAGAATTATTGCCGAAATTTCTTGTGGAGTGTACTTGCGATCTCCAATAACAATTCTTGGTGTGTCATTATCACCTTTAACCACTTTATATGAATGCTGACCAGCTTCTTTCTCTACTTCGCTGTATCTCGATCCCATAAAACGCTTAACCGACATAATGGTATTGGTGGGATTGGTAATTGCTTGACGCTTTGCAGGGTCACCTACCTTTCTTTCACCATTTCCATTGTCCATAAATGCCACAATTGAAGGAGTAGTTCTTCTACCTTCGCTGTTTGGAATAACAACAGGCTCATTCCCCTCCATTACGGCTACGCATGAATTGGTTGTTCCTAAGTCTATACCTATTACTTTACTCATTTTGTATTAGTTTTTTGACCATACAAAAGCAAGTACAATGCCATTTAAGAAATGTTAAAAAAACTGTCAGTTAATGAATTATTTTATGCCAAAACGACACAAATCAATAATTTACAAAGCCTAAATCCTTTGTTTTGTCAGCCAACTGAACCGCTAGCTTTGTTCTCTCATCGAAACTCTTATTTACTAATTTATCAATATATCGACTAGAAAATATGCCCTGACCATTTTCTATATTAGTAAACTCAGGTTTCTTCTGCACTATGCCTATAGAAGGCTCATTCACATTGATGTATGTATTTAAATCATCCGCAATACCATAAGTATATAAGTCTAATCCCAATAATCTGCGTTTCACATTTAAACTCGGGTCGAGTTGTGAGGCTAAAAACGAGAAGAATGTTGTGCCAGGTATTGCGTGTATCGACTCTTGAAATCCTGCAAGCGACTTTGTTCTTCTATCTCTGAACATCACCCAATCTAAAATCTTGGTCTCTCGTTTGGTGGTATCCTGAAGATCAATCTCCTCCACCTTTATTCTCATAACCATATCATATGCTCGCGCATAAATTCCCTCCTGATATAAGCTGATTATCTTAAAAGATGAATCTGCTAAAATGATTAAATTATTATTCCTTGCTGAAACAGGGGCATCAACTTCAGGTCGGCCAACAGCCACTGTATTAGATTTAACAATATAACCTGTCTGAGGATTAAAAATCGTCAATTGGTAACTATATGTATTAAAGAAACTTGAAGGATTTATTGGTGCCTTCAACTCGTATAGATAATTGACATCACTGTTAAACAAACCACTGTCTTTTACCAAACCAATTGTATTACCATCAACTCTCCTGAGCTTATAGGTATTCTTCTCTATCCCATTGTGAAATTCCGTGATGCTAACGTCTAGGGTGTCAAAATACAAACTGTCCGGAATATCTGTAAAAGACAATGCTCCTCTTTTCTCGTCTAAATATGCCCTCTGGATTCTTATGTAGTTTTCTGTATCTGTTGGATTTAAAACTCCATATACTATGGCTATTTCTTTCCACTCTGCGGCAACCACCAATTCATTATTACATGAAGGAAGAAAAGAGAGCGCTAATACCCACAGTATAAAGCTATAAATCGTTTTTTGCATTTTTTTCGTTTAGCTTTGCAAACATTCATAATTATAATGAGATATATACTATTTGCACTTGTTTTTAGTCTGTCATATTTGGCCAATGCCCAACAAGTTTTAACCAAATTCAACAAACAATTGATTTCCGAAGATTTCTCATCTGCTCAAATCATTTTTCCTCAAAAATATAATGCCAATGAACTCTTTATGCTTGAAGGTTCTAAATATTTGGTTAAACGTATAAATCCAACCGACTATTCTATTTCCTATGCTAGAATAGATCATCCTCTAAAAGAATTTGCAATAAGAGCACATATTGATTTGCTGAAAGCCAAAAACAATGGTGGAGGACTGGTTGTTCACGGCCAAAAACAAGGAAATGGAGCTATTATCCTCGAAATTAATAATAAGAAAAGATTTAGAGTTCGCAAGGTATTCAACCAACAAGAAAAATTCTTAACTGGTGCAGAACACGATGGCTGGGTGAAATCTAAACAACTGAATAAGAAAGGCGATAATGTACTAGAAATAAGATGTTCGAATGGTTATTACGACATCTATATCAACGGAACTTACGTCTATACCGTTTTCGACCTTCAGTTTGAAGAAGGATCATGCGGACTATTTATTCAAGGTGGATCTGAAATGAGAGCTAGTAGACTTGAAGTAATGGTAAAGGAGACATCTGCAAATCCTTTAAATAACAGCAATAATACTTCTGATTCAAGCACGGATAGCGATGCTTCTTTCCAAGAAGTAATTTTGCTATTTAAAACTAAAATCGACCAGCAACAAGAAGAAATTAAGAAACTGCAATATCAGCTAGATAGATGCAAATCTATGCTCAATTACGATACCACCTTAGTGGTTAGAAGTGAGGAATTAGAGATAGAAAATGAAAGATTAAGCTTTATGCTCGACTCAACGAGCAAAGCGCTTAATGCCGCTATTAAACGTTTAGAATACCTTGAATCTTTCCGCGAAGATGTTGAAGCAGGTAGTAATGGTGACCTAGTTTTAAATTTAACTTCTATCTTAGCTGAAAGTAAAAAAGAGAATAAATTGCTTAAAGAACAACTGTCGACCTTAAAAGCTAAAAACGCTGAACTTGAAAATGGCAATGATGTTCTTCTCAGAGAAATTGAACGACTCCGAAAACTGGTTGAATTGCAAAATGAATAATAATGAGTGTAGCTAAAAAAGACATTAAAAAAGTAACTACCCATCAGTTACAAGAAATGAAAAGCAGAGGAGAGAAAATCTCCATGCTCACGGCCTACGATTTCTCCTACGCTCAAATTATCGACGATGCTGGCATTGACGTAATCCTTGTTGGCGATTCTGCCTCCAACGTTATGGCTGGCCATATATCTACCCTTCCCATCACTCTGGATCAAATGATCTATCACGCTCAATCCGTTGTAAGGGCTGTCGACAGAGCATTGGTAGTTGTTGATATGCCATTTGGCTCTTACCAAGGAAACTCCAGCGAGGCTTTGCGCTCTGCAATTCGAATTATGAAAGAATCTGGCGGACATGCGGTAAAACTAGAAGGTGGAGAAGAAGTTATTGAATCCGTAAAACGTATACTAAGTGCAGGAATACCAGTTATGGGTCATCTTGGACTCACGCCTCAAAGCATTTACAAATTCGGAACCTATACCGTGCGGGCTAAAGAGGAAGAAGAAGCGGACAAATTAATGCGCGATGCTAAATTGCTGGAAGAAGCGGGATGCTTCTCTATAGTATTGGAAAAAATACCAGCTAAACTCGCTGCTAAAGTCGCTGCACATGTAGATATTCCTATCATAGGTATTGGTGCAGGTAATGGAGTCGACGGTCAAGTACTCGTTCTTCACGACATGCTTGGAATTACTAAAGAATTTCACCCTAGGTTTTTGAGAAGATATTTGGACCTTTACTCTGAAATTAAAGGAGCGGTTGAATCGTATATTGGCGATGTGAAAAGCAAAGACTTCCCCAATGATAAAGAACAGTACTAATGAACGCCACCTTACACAGAACCATTCAAACTAGAAAAAATTTTAAGGGCCTTATCCATGGACTCTCAATCCAAGATCTCAATAAAATACCAAGCAATTTCAACAACAATCTCGTTTGGAACTTTGGTCATATTGTAGTTACGCAGCAATTGCTGTGTTACAGATTGGCGGGATTGGATACATACTTGGATGACGACTTAATTAATCAATATCGCAAAGGCAGTAAACCTACTTCATTTGTGAGCCTTGAAGAATTCAATGAATTGATAAACCTGAGTAAGGATATGATGGTGAAATTTCAAGAGGATTTAGAAAAAAATATATTTACAACATATACCCCATATCAAACTAGCTATGGTTTGGAATTAACTTCTATAGCTGATGCATTGGATTTCAACGCTATGCATGAGGCCATGCACCTCGGTTATGCAATGGCTTTGAGAAAAGCTATATGGTAATTTAAAATGAAAAAAAGAGTATTTCATCTCGTTGAGAAAGGTCATCATGGCAGTAGAATCAATTCTATGTTTGATGGCTTCATCATGGTGCTGATAGTGCTCAATGTACTTGCCATTATACTCGATACAGTTCCCAGTATCCACGGGCCTTTGGAGCAAGAATTTCACTATTTTGAAGTAGTTTCAGTAATTATCTTCACCATTGAATATCTCCTCCGGCTTTATGTTTCAGATTTAACTCATCCCTCTAACAGCAGAATAAAATCCGCATTGAAATTTATCTTTTCGGGCTACGGGATTATAGACATACTCGCTATAGTGCCCTTCTACTTACCTATCTTCTTTGCGGTTGATATGAGGGTGATTAGACTTTTGAGATTGCTGCGATTTGCACGCCTTTTCAAAATCGGCAGATACAATAAGTCACTCAACATACTTTTCAATGTGCTGCACGCTAAGCGTATGGAGCTTTCCATCATTGGCTTTGCCTCATTAGTTGTTCTGGTTATTAGTTCTACATTAATTTATTATGTTGAACACGACGCTCAACCCGATATGTTCCCCAGCATTGCGGCATCCTTTTACTGGTCAATTTCAACTGTAACGGCTTTGGGCTATGGCGACGTCTACCCTATTACTAATATGGGCAAATTCTTAGCGTCGATAGTCTCTGTACTCGGTATTGCACTGTTCGCTATTCCAACAGGTATTATTAGTACAGGCTTTTTTGAATTGAGAACCAAAAAGTCTCAAAAATGCCCACATTGCGGTGAAGATATTTACAAACACAAACACTGATATAGTATAAATCGCCCTTTTGTTTTAATTTCACTTTATAATTCAGATGAATAAAATAAATTTACTTGGCTTTTTCTTACTGTGCTTTCTAATTAGCTCATGTGGTTTAACTAAATCATATTATCCCGATGGACAATTGCAAGCCAAAGGAAAACTAGACAAGAATAAGCTAGCTCATAAAGTCTGGTACAACTACACTGAAGAAGGACATTTGCTAAATGCCGTAACCTACGAACACGGTATTAAAAACGGTCCAGAAATCTGGTATTTTGAAAATGGTCAAGTACAGACTATAGTCAATAATGTAAATGACTTGAGAGAAGGCCTATTACAGACCTTTTACGATAATGGTAAGTTAGAATCTACCTCTTATTATGAAGCTGGGAATCAGAGCGGCGAATACATCTCATATTACCCAAATGGCAATAAGCAAGTAAGGGCATTTTTTAAAGATGACTTGCTCCACGGCAAGTACGAAACCTATAACGACCAAGGCATACTTATCATGTTTACACATTATGTCAATGGTATGGAGAACGGTGAACAAAAAGAATTCTTTGATAGCGGGGAGCTAATGAAAAGCGGTCATTGGTTGGAAGGATACCAGCACGGCAATTGGAAAAGCTATTACCTGAACGGACAATTGGAATACAGCGCATTCTTTGAATACGGTATGCTTAGCGGAGCATATACTCAGTATTACGAAAACGGCAACCTCAACATCAGCGGTCAATATGAAAATGATTTGAGATCTGGAAAATGGAGTACCTATAATGAACTTGGCCATTTGAGCTCTGAAGGCGAATACCTAGAAGGTGAAAAAAATGGTAAATGGCTGATATACGACGATGGAGAGCTAAAAAACGAAGTCTGCTACGAACTCGGTAAAAAAGTGGAATGCAAAGAATTTTGGAATTGGGATATCGACTGGTTTTCTCATTAATTTTCTTGATATAATTTCAAATTATATACTAGGTTTGGAAGCTAGATGACAAAAATTGTAGTTTTAGGAGCAGGGCTATCTGCAACAACACTTATTCAATATCTAGAATCGGTTTGTGAACAGGAAAATTGGGGTTTGAGTATTGCCGATAGGGATTTGGATTTAGTCAATTCTAAGATCAGTAAGCCATTTGTTAAAGCCCTTACCGCCGACTTATCCAATCCTGACCATATAAAACAACTAATATACGGTTCGCAATTGGTTGTAAGCATGCTTCCAGCTCATATGCACTACAATGTTGCAGTTCAATGCTTAGATCTAGGTATACACCTCGCAACTGCTTCCTATTTGTCGGATGAACTCAAAGCAATTTCTGAGGAAGTAGCTAAGAAAGATTTGCTATTTATCAATGAATGTGGTCTTGACCCGGGAATTGATCATTTATCTGCTATGTATCTTCTCGATACTATAAGAAGTAAAGGTGGAGAAATTACTGAATTTGAGAGTTTTACGGGTGGACTAGTAGCACCGGAATCTGAAACTAACCCTTGGAGATATAAATTTACCTGGAACCCTAGAAATGTGGTACTCGCGTCTCAAGGCGGTGCAGTCAAATTCATTCACAACGGACAATACAAATACATCCCCTATCACAGAGTTTTTCGCAGAACTGAAATAGTAGAAATTGAAGACTACGGTAAGTTTGAAGGCTATGCAAATAGAGATTCGCTCAAATACCGCGAAACTTACGGCCTGGAAAATGTAAAAACCATGTACAGAGGCACCTTCAGGAGACCTGGCTTCTCCAAAGCCTGGAATTGCTTGGTTCAACTTGGAGCTACAGATGACAGCTATATTGTTGATGATTCTGAAAATCTTACACACAGACAGTTCGTCAACACTTTCTTGGCCTATCACCCAACAGATAGCGTTGAACTCAAACTCCGGCAGTATCTAAAAATTGACCAAGACGATGTAGACCTTTGGGAGAAATTGGAATATTTAGGTCTTTTTAGCGATGAAAAAGTTGGTGTTGAGAATGCTACTCCCGCACAAATACTTCAGGCTATACTCATGAAAAAGTGGAATCTTGGACCAGAAGATCGAGATATGGTTGTGATGTGGCATAAAATAACTTATAGCTTAAAGAATAAGCAATATGTGGTTGAAAGCAGTTTAGTAACTGAAGGTGATGATAAAAATTCAACGGCTATGTCGAAAACTGTTGGACTACCCCTGGCCATAGCTTGTAAATTATTACTACAAGGAAAACTGAAAGCTAGATCTTGTGTATTGCCAATCACAAAAGAGTTCTATTTGCCCATATTGCAAGAATTAAAAGACTACGGTATAGTGTTTAAAGAAAAGGAATACCTCAAGGAAGACTAATGTGATCGTCTTCACTGGTGTAACAACCAAATATCCCTAATCCTCCTTCTATATTGCCTTTGAAATAGCTTGAAGAAGCTAGTGGTCCACCGTAAATATGATTGTTCTCAATCAACTCTAAGTAGTAATCAAAAAAGCTTTTCGACAAAGACCTGAGTTCTATTCGCACTGCAGTAGGTGTAAAACCAGCTTTGGTGTAGGTATCTGCCTTGTCAATCATTAACTCAATGCTGCGTGTTCCGCTGTTTAACAAAGCGTCATCAAAAAAAGTAAAATGAGTATTCGCTCTAATGCTGTTGATATTAGAAATAAACAGCTTGTCTGATGATGTGAAATTTTGAGTTCTATAGCCATAAATGGTATCGCCATTAGAAACCGTATATCCCCTCATATTCATTAACAGCATATACTGATCATCACCCCCATCGTCTTCAACATTCACTCTCATATGGACACTTTCTCCTATGCTGAATATATTGGTGATTTCTAATTTAGGAATGGTATTGGGCATTTTGTCTTTAGCAGTTACAACTGGATATCCTTCTACATCTATAATCAATTCGTATTCCTTATCCATTTGAAGAAAGTTAGATGTCTCTACCAATCCTTTATTCAAACTGAGTTGCTTATCGTAAATTAAAAAATCATTTTCAAACAATATGATACGCGCTTCAGCGATATCCGACTCTAAGGTTGGTTCTTCTAAAATAGGGCTATTCTCCCCTAAATTAATGCTTAAGGCCGAGGTATTATTAGCAAAGGCATTGACAACCAACTTCTTATCAAAATCATCTAAACGCAAAGTCAATTGCTTTTCACAAGCAGTGAAAATTAAGATGAGCGCTATGAACTTTAATACTTTCAAAAGGATAAGTGATATTTTAACATGGGCATCATTGGCAAATAAGACCTCAATTTTAATACTGGTTCAACCTTCTCATCTACCCCAATATATACCATAAATGGATTGAGTTGGTTGTATAAATTGTAAATTCCAAAAACAAAATCTGTATGGAATTTCTCATACTCTTTTCTGTGCTTAAACGCAATATCTAAATGATGAGTTGCCGGTAATCTGTAATTGTTAATTTTATTAAACTCTTCCACCACCACTTGCTTTCCTCCAATAACCGTCACATATCTTGAACTCGGAATGGTTATGGGATTTCCGCTCGCAAAGGTGAAGGAGATGGAAAAAGATGTTCTGTCGTTGATGGGATATTCTCCATAGAGGTTGAGAGAGTGTGGTCTGTCGTATTTTGAGTAAAACGTTCCATTATTATTGATACCAAAGAAATTTCTTGTACTGCGGCAATAGGTATAAGATCCAGCCACATCCCATTTCTTAATAAGCGATTCAAATTGAAGCTCTACTCCGTTAGAACTACCAGTTCCAATGGCTATATTTTCTGTCCACTCACCCTCACTCAACAAAAAATTACTTCCTGTTTTATGCTCTATCAAATTGCGGTAGTTCTTTGCAAATATGCTTGCCCCTAATTGCAAATATTTGGTGCTGTATTTAAGGCCTGTGCTTATTTGGAAAGAGCGCAAGGGTTCAATTTCCTCTGTTACCGGCAACCAAATATCAATAGGTAATCCCAAGTTATTATTGGGTAATAGATGTAGGAATTGAGCCATATCGGTTATGCTAAACCTAAACTGGGTTTTCTTATTGAGATTCTTAGTTAGAAACAAACGAGGTTGAAGACTTACGTAGTTGCGCTTAGCCGTAGTGAATCTGGCAATTCTAACACCCGCACTTAACAATCCCGATTTTAAATAAATATTATCCTCGAAATAGACATATATCTCTTGAGAATTTAGTTGATTGATATTGACCACAGTGTCGGTATTACTAATGCTTGAATTCGACTGATAAGCTTGACTGAAAGGTTTAAATGCGTAGTTCACTAAACCCGCGCCAAAGAGAATGTGGTTTTGACCCCCAGAAAAATGGTCAAAATCAATAGTATTTCTCCATTCGCTCAATCCTGAAGCATAGGAAGCCTGATTGCTCTGTATGTTTTGACCTTGTTGAAGGCTATAAGCATCGCTGAATTCCATTTGATACGAGCTATATGCAGATTGCACTTTAAGGAAAAGGCTTGGACTAAACACATAATGCCATTGTAAGCCAATAAGGTTATTCCTCCATTTTAAATCTCCTGATGTAGTTTCTGTAGTCTCTAAATCGTCTAAAAGATTAAGTTTAGAATCGAATTTCAAGGCATCTCCCCCATTGTAGAAGGTTAACTTAAACTGACTTTTTGTATTAGCCTGGAAATGCAGCTTGCCAAAGACATCGTAATACCAGAGCCCTGTTGTATTCTCTTGTACTTCATTTTGGTTGAGAAAATTCTGAACCGGGTAGGTTAATAAATCGGCATAAGTTCGTCGAGCTGCCAATGAAAAGCTCAATTTATCTTTAATTATTGGACCATTTAAAGAAAATCCAGATGAAACTATACCTATGTCGGCATCACCACTGAGTTGGTTTTTATTTCCATTGTACAAGCTAACATCAACAACGCTTGACAGTCTGCTTCCATAGCGGGATGGAAAGGCATCTTTATAGAGCTTGATGCTATTAATAGTAGAGCTGTTGAAAATAGAATACAATCCAAGTATATGGAAGGTATTATAGACGGGTATTCCATCTATGAGAATGAAGTTTTGATCTGGACCACCACCACGAACAATAAGTCCAAGGTCGCCGAGTCCAACATTCTGTATACCTCCTTTGAGCTTCATATTGCTCAGGGCGTCTGTTTCACCACCAAAGCCAGGTATAGGCTTGCTATTCGGGTCAATTTCATCAAAGGCTTTAGAATTTAAGTTAATAGCAGAATCAGAAGGAGTAACATCTATGGCTTGAAATTCATAGAGGGGGTTCATTTTGAAGACATAATATGTATATGAGCCTAAAATAATTTTGCTACTCATCATTTGATAGCCTTCATGTATAATGTTTATTTCAAAGGAATCTTTAGGTGCTTGAAACCTAAACAGCCCGAATTGATCTGTGAAATAGGTCATGGAGCTACCTTCTACATATACTTTGGCTTCCTGTACCACTTCGCCATTGCTGTAGTCTAGTACTAATCCGAGTATGATTGATTGAAGTTCGGGGAGTTCACTAATTGCTATTTTATTATCCCCATGAAGTTCGTATTTCAAGCGGTGAGGTTCGCAAAGCATTCGCAAGACATCTTCTAGGCTGCTGTTTTCGTTTGTTTTAATCTTAGAGCGCAGTCCTTCTACTGCCGACTGTTTATAGGAGAATTTGACCTTGGTTAGTGTTTCAATGCCATTAAGGCAATCAATAAGATAGCCATCGCATTCCCAATTGCTCACTTTGCGATCGAGTACGGTTTGGGCGGTGGCACCAAAAGAAAATAGCAATATGGAGATTACAATTGTTCTCAAAAGCGCAAATTACAACAATTCGCTATTGAGCTGTAATGAGATTGTTATCTAGTTTAAGATTAATGTCAGAAATTTCAGAAATGAGTTCCAAACAGGCCTTTAGATCATCTTTAGGTAAGGCAACAGTATAGCGTTCCTTAAGTTTTCTCTTCGGCAATTTAAACTCTACAGCATAGGTCTTTTGAAGTTCGAGCATAATATGCATTAGGCTCACATTAATCATATTAATTTCTTCAGCATCGAACCAGCTAGGAGTAGTATTTTTAAGAGGCAATACTATGAGTTCATTATCTAGTAATTCCAATCTATTACCCGCAGTAAGAGGGTGAATTTTATTGTTATAAACAAAGTTTACAGATCCTTCATAGAGTTCAACGGCTACATAATTGCTATTGGGAAGGTTAAATACATTGAATTGCGTTCCGGTAACATCAATTCTCGCTCCATTAACTTGAACGCTGAAGGTAGAATTTGCTTTTTGGACATCAAAAAAGGCTTCACCTTCTAGAAGTAGTGTTCTATTAGTTTCAAAATTTTTGGATGCTTTAATTTTGGAGTGATCGCTGAGAACTACAGAAGAGCGATCTGCTAACTCTACATTTAGCAGATCATCTCCTGTGGTATATGAATTATCCTTATTAAGGTATGAAAAGAGTGCAACAGAAAAGGCTGCAAGTATGATGATACTTGCAGCCACTTTTAGCCAATCAAAGCCTAATGTCTTTTTAGGTGCTTTTACATTTGCTTCGAAATCACCCCAAGCTGCGTCAGCCAAAGACGCATCATGGGTTAATAGGTTAGTAAGCTCCCATACGCGAGCTACAGACTCATACTCTTGTCTGAAATCTTCAGACACTGCCAACTGTTCTTCAACAGCTTTAGATTCTTCAGGACTACAATTGCCTGAAAAGTATTTGGCTAGTATGTTCTTGGTTTTATTCACTTAATAGTCTAATGATTTGAAAGTAACTGTACACGCAAATACTTAAGGGTAAGTTGGTTTTGCGGGCTTTCATTTAGCCAGGAGTCAACTTCTAGCTTTTCAGCCTTGGAGCATTGATTAAACAAATACTTCAAAAGCACATTGCACTCCCAAATCATACTAGTAATACACCTATTTTCATTATACCCCCTATTCATAATTTAATTTTTTTCTAAAAAAGTTTAAAGCCTTGGTCATTTGGTTCTCTACGGTTTTGGTTGATATCTCTAATAGTTCAGCTATTTCTTTGTTTGATAATGCGTCGATTCTGCTCATTTTAAATATTTGTTGACATTTGGGTGGAAGCTCGCTGGTCCAATTTGCTAGTAGCTCTGTATTCACTTTATCTTCCATCACGCTCTGTGGAGTTTCCGATGTGGGTGCATCATAATCTTCCAACTGCATCCATGTTTTCTTTTGTTTTCTCAGGTGGTTGAGGGCCGCATTTTTGGTTGCTTGGAAAGCGTAGGACTTCAGTCTAGTATGTGCATCTTGGTCGAATGGCCCTAATTGTTCTCGCTTATCCCAGAGTTTGAGCATTACATCATTTACCACTTCCAGGGCATCTTCCTGAGATTTGAGAATATAAATGGCAAAGGCCAGCAAGGAAGGTTGCAGCTTATAATAGAAAGATTTAAAATATGTCAATTCTATGTTTGCCAATCTGGGCAAAAGTAAAATGGACAGAGTAGTAGTAATGCACGAATTTGTCAGCTAGCCGTAAAGTGAACAGAAATCTGTTCTCAGAAAATGGATTAGCTCATTTTTTTATGTGCCATGTTGAATAATCTTTTACTTTTGCACACCATTAGATGGTCGGATGGCCGAGAGGCTAGGCACAGGTCTGCAAAACCTTCTACACCGGTTCGAGTCCGGTTCCGACCTCAAGATAAAAACCCATCAGCGCAGCTGGTGGGTTTTTGCATTTAAAGGCCGCTGCAAGTTTACTTGCATAAGGTCTTAAAATGCAAAAACTAGCCTTTCGCAGAAAGGCGTTGGTTTTTGTCTTGTTAGGACCTCATTTGCGGTCCAGCGACCGTAGGGAGCTAATCCGACTGAAGTAAATCTCAAATTTTATAAACCTAAGAAGTAGATTTTCTTTTTTTTCGAGTTGGTTTGGCCCCACCT
>CBDUMX010000004.1:0-26808 GCA_965368435.1 uncultured bacterium | reverse complement strand
TCTTCTCTTTTATCTCTTCTCTTTTATCTCTTCTCTTTTATCTCTTCTCTTTTATCTCTTCTCTCCCAACTACGTTTTCCTAAACACCACAGCAACCCCCTGCCCCACTCCTATGCACATAGTTGCTAAGGCATACTGAGCTGAATCTCTTCTTTTAAGTTCGTGTAGTAGTGTTGTACTTATTCTTGCTCCAGAAGCTCCTAATGGATGCCCTATGGCTATACTCCCACCATTTACATTGATAATATCAGGATTTAAGTCCAAATCACGTATGCAAGCAATGGCTTGAGCTGCAAATGCTTCATTTAGTTCTATTAAATCTAAATCCTCTACTCCTATTCCGGCGCGCTTTAAAGCCTTTTGTGTTGCTGGAACTGGTCCAATACCCATAATATCTGGATGTACTCCTGCCGCAGCACTAGAAACTACTTCAGCTATTGGCGTCAAATTGTACTTCTTTAAAGCATCTTCACTTACAATTAATAAAGCTGCCGCTCCATCATTTACACCAGAAGCATTTCCAGCAGTAACGGTGCCCCCTTCTTTAAAAGCTGGACGCAAGCTTCCTAATTTTTCTATACTGCTCAATCTTGGGTGCTCATCTGTATCAAAAACAATAGCTTCGCCTTTGCGCTGAGGAATTGACACAGGAATAATTTCATCTTTGAATTTTCCAGCTTTTGATGCTGCATCGTACTTCAACTGAGTATTATGTGAGAATTCATCCTGCTCTTCTCTGCTTATACCGTACTTTTCTACCACATTTTCAGCAGTTTCACCCATGGCATAAGGAAAATACATCTTTGAAAGCTTAGGATTGATAAACCTCCACCCAATGGAGGTGTCGTAGATTTCGTTGCTCCTACTGTAAGCAGCCTCTGCTTTGCCCATAACAAATGGAGCTCTTGTCATGCTTTCTACGCCTCCAGCTATATACATATCGCCATAACCAATTGCAATGTTTTTAGCTGCATCCGCAATTGCCTGCAAACTCGAAGCACACAATCTATTAATAGTAATACCCGGAACACTTACGGGAAAACCAGCCATCAATAAACTCATACGCGCAACATTTCTATTGTCTTCACCAGCCTGATTAGCAGCGCCTAGTATCACGTCTTCTATTTCGTTTAAATCTATGCTAGGGTTTCTTGCAACCAGTGCTTTTAACACTTCTGTTGCTAAATCATCGGGTCTTGCACTAGCCAATGTACCTCCGTATTTTCCTACAGCTGTTCTGGCTGCATCTACTACATATGCTTTTCTCATCTGCAACAAAATTACTCCAACACTTTGAATATGCAGAATCTATCATTTAACGAATATTCCAATTATTTTTGTCTCATGATTCAAAGACCTCAGACTATATATTTTCTTACCGTCTGCGTATTAGCGATTATGATGATGTTCTCTGATATCGTTTACTTCAAAACATCCGAGAATGGAGCAGAAAAATCTAAAAAAAATACTGTTCTTGTTGAATATGATGAAACTGAAATTATTGGAATAGACAAAGCGGATAAAGAACAGAATACCAGCATGTGGTTCGTACTTGGAACTATCGCGCTTCTATCCCTAATTAGCCTTTTGAGCTTTAAAAAGCGAAAACTTCAAGCAAGCCTGAGCTCTTTTAACTTTGTTGCTATCCTTCTGTTAATTATCCTAATGTATGTTTACTCATTCAATATGAATTATTTTGAATCGGGAGAGAGCAACTTAACCTATGCAGCATTACTCCCTCTGGCCCTATTGTTTTTTAACTATCTGGGATTAAGAGGTATACGAAGAGATGAACGATTAATCAGATCAATGGACCGCTTCAGATAATTGTTAGTTCTAGATCTACATAATCTCATTGTAAGCTTTCAAAACAAGGATGAGGTATTCACTGCTGTAAAAGGCATTAATCTACAAATAAACAGGTCAGAAATACATGCATTAATTGGGGAAAGCGGAAGCGGGAAATCAGTCGCTTCTCAGAGTCTTAGCAGATTAATACCTGAGGCTAAATTATCTGGCCATTGTTATTTAACTCTAAATGACTCTCGTGTAGACTTATTGAATGTAGAAGCTACAGTTTTGCGATCAATCCGCAAAAACAATATTGCCTACATTTTTCAAGAACCTATGACCGCATTAAACCCTTTAATACGCTGCGGAAAACAAATTGAAGAGTGTTTAAAGCAAAAGAATGATGTAGAACAACAACTGAAAAGTCTCTTGGATAAAGTGGAGCTTCACGAGCATGAACGGATGATCTCTGCTTATCCTCATGAACTTTCTGGGGGTCAAAGGCAAAGAATCATGATTGCAATGGCATTGGCCAAGCAGCCTAATCTTTTGATAGCCGATGAGCCTACCACAGCTTTGGATATTGCTGTTCAACAGGAAATTTTACAACTCTTAAGAAAACTAGCTAAGGAAGAAGAACTCGCTGTACTTTTCATTACTCATGATTTGCTCTCACTTAAGAATTTTGCAGATTCTATCTCTGTGATGTATAAAGGAGAAATTGTAGAATCAAATACAGCGGATAGCATACTGACTAAGGCTCAACATCCATACACCAAAGCTCTTATAGAAAGTCGTGCTAATTATTCAAAAAAAAGGCTATCGTCTGGCAGAAATCAATGACCTGCTTATAACAGATGACAATCATCTACTTTATAAAGATCCAGTTCTAGTCAAAACAAGTGAACGCAATTCAGAATCGAATGAAGCAATTATTACCGTCAATGGTTTGTATAAATCTCATTATTCAAAAAGCCTATTCAAAAAACATGAGACAACTGTACTGAAAGACATTGATTTTCAACTATTTGAAGGAGATAGCTTAGGACTAATTGGAGAAAGTGGAAGTGGCAAAAGCACTATCGCAAAAATCCTATTAAAAATCTGGAAGCAAAGCAAAGGTCAGATTAGTGTGTACGGTGAACCTCTTAATCAACTTAAAGACTTGCCAAAACTAATTCAATTGGTCTTTCAGGATCCTTACTCCTCTCTTAACCCCAAGCATAAAATAGGTGCTTCTATACTGGAAGTGTTGAATACCAGCAGATTAGAGTCGAGCAAACAAGCATGCATTGAACTTCTGCAGATGGTTGGCCTTGATGAAACAGCGTACAATAAATATCCTCACGAGTTTTCAGGGGGACAACGCCAACGTATTTGCATAGCAAAAGCATTGGCAAAAGACCCTAAAATTCTGATCCTCGACGAAGCTGTATCTGCTCTAGACGTAAGTGTTCAAGCCAAAGTATTAAACTTGCTTCAAGAACTAAAGGTTAAGAAAAACTTAACTTATCTACTTATTTCACACGATATGAATGTAGTGAGTTACTTTTGCAATCGAATTCTGGTGCTCAAAGACGGTGAAATTCAAGATTATGGTTTCACAAGCGATTTAATTGACAATCCAAGCTCAGAATACACTAAATCTCTCCTCCAACACAGTATTTATTAATACATATTGAAAAAAAAGAATAAAAAACTAAGGAAATCCGATGAATATCATCAAGTCCTTAGTTACCTCATAAAAAATCCAAACAAGGCCTTTAACTACAAGCAAATATCTGCTCAACTCGATAGTATAGACCCTAAAGAAGTTAGCTTAATATTAAACTTATTAGTCAGGGATGGAAAAATTGAACATATAGATCGCAGCAAGTTCCTCTATCGCAAATCATCTGATGAGCTTGTAGGTACTATAGATTTTAATCAGCGAGGCGATGCCTATGTTACAGTAGAAAACCTGGATAAAGACATTAAAATTAGACCTGGCGATACACTCGATGCCTTCCAAGGCGATACTGTTAAGGTACGAATCAGCTATTCTAAAAAATCTACAAAACCAAGAGCCTTTGTAACTGATGTTGTTCAACGCGCTAGAACTACATTTGTAGGAACACTTTCTGTTAACGGTCCGCTAAACTTTGTTATAGCAGACAGCAATAAAATTCATACGGACTTCTACATTCCACAAGAAAAGACCAAAGGTGCTTCTAATGGAGACAAAGTGCTCATTAAATATAGAGATTGGCCTTCAAGTGCTAAGAATCCCTACGCTCAAATTATCGAGGTATTTGGGAAAGCAGGATCTAATACTGCTGAAATGCACGCCATTGTAGCTGAATTTGGCTTTAGTACTTCATTCCCTGCAGCAGTGGAACACGAAGCACAGCAACTTCAAATAGATTTTAAATCCGAACTCAAAAAACGGAAAGATTACAGAAATATATGCACCTTCACTATAGATCCTGTAGATGCTAAAGATTTTGATGACGCCCTAAGTATCAGACATTTAGATAATGGCGACATTGAAGTTGGTGTTCATATCGCTGATGTATCACACTTCGTAGTTGAAGATGGCATTATTGATCAAGAAGCTGTGAACAGAGCTACCTCTGTCTACTTAGTTGATAGAACCATTCCTATGCTTCCTGAGAGACTTTCTAATGAACTGTGCTCACTTCGCCCTCATGAAGATTCTCTGTGCTTCGCAACTATTTTCACTCTTTCTAAAGATGCTAAAGTGCTTAAATATGAATTTGCCAAAACGGTTATTCACTCTGATCATCGCTTTGCTTATGAAGATGCTCAAGAGATAATAAAGGGTGCAAATCACAAAGTATCATCGGAAATAATATTGCTCAACACCCTAGCTAAAAAACTGCGACAACAGCGATTTAATAATGGAGCTATAAATTTTGAAACTACTGAGTTTAAGTTTGAGTTAGATGATGCAGGCAAACCAATTACCGTTACACCAAAATTGAGATTCGATGCGCACAAACTTATTGAGGAGTTCATGTTGCTAGCCAATAAATATGTTGCTATGCATATGTACACCAAGAATAACAAAGCGCCTATACCCTATCGTGTACACGAGGAACCCTCGCCAGAAAAGCTACAAGAATTTGCTACTACAGCAGCAACATTCGGTTACAAAATAGATATTCAAGACTATAAAAAGCTTTCTAGATCTATTAATGAAATGGTGCAAAAAGTTGAAGGAACTTTAGAAGGAGATATTCTTCAACCATTGGCCATTAGAAGCATGGAGAAAGCGTATTATACTGCTAAAAAAACAGGTCATTTTGGACTTGCATTTGAGCACTATGCGCATTTTACTTCACCCATTCGAAGATATCCTGACCTTATAACTCACAGAATGCTTTTTGATTATTTATCAAAGAGTAAAACCAAAGGTGTAGATCAAATAGAACCGCTCTGCAAACACTGTAGCGAGCAAGAGCAGAAAGCCGTTAACGCTGAACGCGCATCAGTTAAGTACAAACAAGTTGAATACTTAAGCGGTTTTAAAGGAGAAGAATTTGAAGGTATTATTAGCGGTGTAACGGAATGGGGTATTTACGTTGAAATTATTGAAAACAAATGCGAAGGCATGGTTAGAGTTAAAGAAATAAAAGGCGATAACTATACTTTCTATCCCGAGCTTAAAAAAGTGATTGGTGGTAGAACCAAGAAAACCTACGCGATGGGAGATCGCGTGTGGATCAGAATTAAACAAACTAATTTGCAAAGACGAACTGTAGATTTTGAATTTATCAATGGATAAGCTTAAAGAAATACAAACTGAAATAGAAACTGCTATTCAAAAACTCAATTTAAGTGGTGAACCAGCAGATCTTTACGACCCGCTTACTTATATTCTTGGGCTTGGTGGTAAACGCATTAGACCAGCAATGGTCCTGGCTGCATATAGTTTATTTGATCAGAAAAGGGACCATAGATGTCTGAGCTTGGCAACGGCTGTAGAATTATTTCACAACTTCACGCTCTTACACGACGATATCATGGATAATTCAAGTTTGCGTAGAGGTCATGAAACTGTGCATGTCAAATGGAATGAACCCACAGCAATCCTTTCAGGAGATCTTATGCTTATTAAAGTCTATGAATTATTAGCAGAACTTAACGACAAGCATCTAATGCTTAAATTCAATCAGATGGCGGTAGCACTTTGCGAAGGTCAAATGATGGATATGAATTTCGAAAAATTGGATTTGATTGATAATCAACAGTATCTAGTGATGATACAGAAGAAAACAGCTGTGCTTTTAGCATTTGCTTTAGAGGGTGGGGCTTATCTCTCATCAGCTAGTTCTGAAGAACAAACCAAATTGCATCAATTTGGAATCCACCTAGGCTTAGCTTTTCAATTAATCGACGATTATCTGGATACATTTGGCGCACAGGCAGAAGTAGGTAAACGAATAGGCGGAGATATTCTAGAACAGAAAAAAACTTATCTATGGAATGCCATGATGAGCAAATTAAGTGAAGAGGAAAGAATATTAATTGCAACAAAACGCCAAAGTCTTTCAGAAGATGAGTATATCAATATGGTGAAGGAATATATGATACAGACTGGAGCCGCAAATAAAACAAAAGAGCTCGCAATGGAACACCACCAGCTAGCTATTAAGCAGCTCGATTCCATTAACGCTACGGGAGATTCAGAATACTTAAAAGCCATATTAAATGTATTAGAAAAGCGATCTTTCTAAGTGAACTCTTTATCCATTTATAATTCCAAATCAAGCCAGGCGAGTTATAATCTTGCACTAGAGGAGTATTTGTTGCTGCATTCTGATGACGACATCCTCTTATTTTACTTTAACGATAAAGCCGTCATTCTTGGTAAGCATCAAAATCCTTGGAAAGAAGTTGACTTGAACTTTTGTTCAGAAAACAAAATTGATGTAAGACGGCGCCTATCTGGTGGAGGTACTGTTTATCACGACCTCAATAACTTAAACTTCTCATACATTAGAAATAAAAGCGCAGATTTTGTAAACTTTCGAGAACATATTGAACCTATTTCAAATGCTCTTAAACTGATGGGCCTCGATAATACCATAACGGAGAGAAATGACATTTTTGTTGGCGATAAGAAAATATCAGGGAATGCTGAACATGTTAACAATACTAAAAAAAGAATACTTCATCACGGCACATTGTTGATTGATAGCGATTTAACTCTACTCAGGAAAGCGCTGTCGGCTCCACAATTGGATATAGACACTCATGCTGTTAACTCTGTTCGCAGCAGTGTATCGAGCATTAGCCAATATTTAAGCTTTAACAAAGCCTCTGATGTCCACCAACAATTAATAAAAAATATCAAATCCCTTATCGACATCAACTCAATAAAAGAAATCAATCCTGAAACTATAGATGAGGTAAAACTATTAGTTAAGGATAAATACAGCGAGTGGAATTGGAATTTCGGCCATAGCCCTCAATTCAACTTTAGAAATGCTAGTGGAGAAACATTCACTATCCGAAAAGGGAAATACCTAGGTATTGACTCTGTACAAATAGCTGATAAGCTTAAAAACACTCTTATCGATCAGCCATTTGATAGTCATCAATTGCTTAAAAAAGGCATATTCGATCCAGCATTAATCAAAAGAATAACAATAAGTTAAATGTCTAAAACTCAACGAGCTAAAGAAATATTAGAAATTTTAGAATCTCTGTATCCTGAAGTTCCTATCCCATTGGATCACAAAGATCCTTATACCTTACTTGTTGCTGTTCTTTTATCAGCTCAATGCACGGATGAACGCGTTAATCAAATCACACCAGAACTCTTTGCCCTTGCTGATAATGCTTTCGACATGGCCAGACAAGATGTAGAAACAATAAAAGCCATCATTAGGCCATGTGGTTTGTCTCCAGCAAAATCAAAAGCCATAAAAGGGCTGAGTGAATTAATAATTGCAAATCACAATGGCGAAGTACCTTCTAGTTTTGAAGAATTGGAGGCACTGCCAGGTGTAGGTCATAAAACAGCTAGTGTAGTTATGTCTCAAGCATTTGGTTATCCTGCTTTTCCGGTCGACACTCACATTCACAGATTAGCCTACCGCTGGAAGCTAAGTAGCGGTAAGAATGTTGTTCAAACTGAAAAAGACCTAAAAAGTTGTATACCAAAAGAACTTTGGAATAAAGCTCACCTGCAGATTATATTTTTTGGTAGGGAATATTGTCCAGCAAGAGGGCATAAACCCGATTTATGCCCTATTTGCTCAAAATACGGTCGTAAATCGCTATTTATCTGAACTCATAAATAATGGAGAATGATCCTCCATAGCCTCTATAAGTCGATAATGCGTCTTCTATATTGGTGAAATTCGACAAAATTTGAAAGTCTGCCTCAATATAGGTGTTGTTAAGTGGGAAGCTCTTTTCATCTTTGCCCAATCTAAAAGCAAGGCCTACTTGTTGAATTAAATTCACCGACTGATAGTTTCCAATTGCGTTGTTAGGCAATCTGTTTGTTTCTGAAAAATAGTAGCTACTTGGCCAATGACTTACAGAAACATTGCTGTTTGCAGTTGTTCTTACCCCATAGGTATACAGCCACTCGCTGCCAATTCCGAAGCTAAAATGCCATCTGTTTTTAGATGGAGTTCTGAATTTTGCCATTCCTCTGAGACCTAAGGTACTTCCTTGCGCATCAAAATAAACAGAATTGCTAAATCCGGTATCATTTGATTCTGTCCAGCTATAATCTGATCCATAGAGATTTTCAAATCCCTGCATAAAATCAAACTCAAGTGCAAAAAAATCGCGTTCTGGATTGCTAAGTGTTAGGCTGTATGAAGTTAAAAAGCGATCCATAAATATTCTATTGTCGGGATCAAACAAATCGGCATTTGAGCCAGTAACTAGATTTATTAAGCTTGCACTTCTCATAGTGCCACTTCCGTTGAAATCAAATCCAACTCCTACCCCATTAATTCTCAATTGAGCTTGAGATTCTAATCCTAAGAATACCAAACAGATAATCGCTACATATTTCATATTGTATTTATAACGCCCCAATAACGATCTACCAAATAGATTATTGCAGCCATCGACGCACCTCCTAATTCCAGTTCGCGCTGGTTAACATTTTCAAATACATCTGTTTCTGCGTGGTGGTAATCAAAGTATCTTTGAGGGTCTGGATTTAAGCCCATAAGCAACAATTGATCATTCATTATATTCTCCTCTTGTTTAAGCGGTCCGATGTCAACCCCAGCATAGCCCCTTTTAAAATAGTGAATGCCATATGGCTCTAACAATTCTTTAAAATTCTGTAGAAATTCAATCTGCTCATCGGATCCATCAATAGAGAACCCTCTTGGACTAAAGCCACCATTATCAGATTCGAGTGCGAACAAATGAATTTCACTATTTTGTTTAGCATTAGCCGCATAGGTCTTACCGCCTTTATTTCCGTTCTCTTCATTCATGAATAACACCACGCGCAGGCTGTGCTTTGGCTTGTATCCGTTTATCATTAACAGACGCAATGCTTCTATGCTGTGAACAATGCCAGCGCCATCATCATGAGCCCCTTCACCAATATCCCAGCTATCTAAATGGCCACCAACAAGCATGTATTGATCTGGAAATTCACTACCTCTTATTTCAGCAATCACATTATAACTTTTAACATCAGGATTCTCTCTACAGTCCAGTTCTAAAAAAATGCTAAACTTCTTATCTTCAGCTAGTAATTGGTGTAAATAATCTGCGTCTTCAGTACTTAAGGCCACTGCTGGAATCTTTTCAACTCCTTTTTCATATCCCATACTACCTGTGTGTGCGTGCTTATCCGTCAAAGTTGTCATACTTCTTACCATAACGGCTGCAGCTCCATATCTGGCAGCCATAGATGCTCCCCAATATCTTTGATCAACGCAACCGCCATATGATTTAAATGTATTAATAATAGTCTTGTCCATTGGACGATTATAGAACACTATTTTGCCTTTTACCTCTGTTCGTCTTTCTTCCAATTCTGCTAATGAAAAGACCTCCACTACTTCAGCTTCCAATACTCCATTTGTTGACACAGAGCCTCCAAGGGCAGAAATGTGAAGAGGATATTGCTTTTTCAAATCAAGAGAAAGTGTTGCTTTCTCCACTTCACCCCTTTCCCAATACGGTGCTTCTATTTCTTGTAAATAAACAGTATCAAAAGGCAATTCCAACAATACTTCAAACGACCATTTAACGGCTTTATTTGCACCTTCAGAGCCAGTTAAACGATGCCCAATATTCTTGCACAAATAGTGCAAATTCTTATAGCTTTCACCGCTCAGCAGTGCAGAATCATAAAGCGATCTAATGAACAAAGAATCATCCTGTTGATAGGACCATTTCTCTTTTGCACTTAGATTGAGATTAAGACTGAGTATAAGAAGAAGGGATAGTATTAATTTCATTCTCTACAAATATTACCAATTAAACTCATAACATCTGATCAGTAGTATCAGCTAATTGTCCGAATTCACAAATATCTTCCTTCTGGCATGAATGTTGAATATCTTTGTAAGGTAACAGCACAACAACGTATATAAGACTATGAAAATATCATCAATAATACTTTTAACTCTAATAACTTTTGGAGTATCTAGTTTTAAATCAGCAGATAATAGCGAAATAAAATTCTACACTAGCCTAGAGGAGGCTAAAACCGTAGCAGCTAAAGAGAACAAACCCATTTTCATGGATGTCTATGCCACTTGGTGCGGACCATGTAAAAAGATGGATAAAGATGTATTTAATAATACAGAAGTAGCGAGCTATTTCAACGAGAATTTTATTAATGTGAAGATGGATATAGAGAAAAACGAAGGGCCTGCGATTCAGCAGAAATACAAAATAAACGCGGTTCCAACTCTTTTATTCATGTCGGCTGAAGGAAAGGTAAAACAAAGAGCTATGGGCTATACTCCTAAGAAAACTTTGTTGTCGATAGGTAAAGAAGTCAAAGCAAATAATTAAAAATCGGCAAATAATCCCGAATCATTTACTGCAGGTGGAATAGCTACCACTTTCTTAGTCTCATAATCATAGCAGACTATTGCAGTTCGCACTTCTGCCAATAATTTGCCAGTCTCCTTATTTGTAAATTTGTAGAAAACATCAAATGCCGAGTTTCCTGTTTTTACAGCGCTAAGCTCAATAACTAAAATATCACCATAGAAGGCTTCCCCCTTATATGTTATAGCGGCGTCTGCCTGAATAAGTGAAACGCCTCCAAAATCTAATTCAGTATAAGAATAATGCATGAAGTATCTCAATCTCGCTTCTTGGGCATATGCCAGAAAGTTTTGATTTGCTAAATGATTGCCATAGTTCAAGTCGCTAACTCTTACCATAATTTCTGTTTTGTACTTCCATGTATTTGGAAGTTCTATCTTCATTCTGGCCATATGACTCCTTTCTCTGGATGTTTTCCTTTAAATTGACTAAAATACTTCTTGCAATCTAGTATGCATTCAGCTGAGCTTTCACCCACATATATCGCTTTATCTAAAACCACTTGTTTCGCGCTGTAATCAAAACCGACGCGTAGTATTGGCACCTGAGCTTTCTTTGCTATATAATAAAAACCCGACTTCCAATCTTCATTATAACTTCTAGTGCCTTCTGGAGTCAAGGTTATTATAAACTCTTCTTTTTCATTAAATAGCTCCACCACTGAGTCTACAAAGTTAGAACTCTTGCTTCTGTTTACAGGATATCCCCCCATCCACTTAAAAAAATAGCCGAATGGAAAAACAAAGAGTTCCTTTTTAGCCACATATTTAGGATCAAATCCCAATATTCTTCGGGTAAAGACTCCAATAAAAAAATCAAAATTGCTGGTATGCGGTGCTACAACTATGATATACTTCTTTTCTTTAGGAAGCTCGCCTTTAATCTCCCAGCCTAAAAGAGTTATGAAGATTTTATGATACAACCACTTAAGCATGCTTATTCATTATATCATTAAACATTGATTGAATTTCATCAGTAATTGCGATTGATTTCTTTGTTTTCGTATCAAATAACACAAACTGCACTTCTGCCGTAGAACTCAGGTCTCCATCTTTCATAATCTCTTGTAAAAAAGTAATACTTCTTTTTGAGAAAAGTATTTCACTGATCTGTACACTCACGGTATCATTTGGCACTAATGGGCGCTTGTAATGAATATTAATTTTAAACACTACTAATTGCACGCCAAGATGTTCTAAGCTTTTATCTTTAATAAATGGTTCTAAGAATTTCCATCTACACTCTTCAAAAAACTCCAGATAGCGAGCATTATTAACATGCCCATATGCATCACAATGATATCCTCTTACAATTAACTTAGTGCTGAACACTTGCGCAATTTAGTATCTTGCCATAACTATTTCCTTATTGAATTGTTTCCTATAAATGAATTCAAAGAATATATTAATAGCTGGAGGTAGCGGACTCATAGGTACTGCTCTAATTGAATTCTTAGAAAATAAAGGATACCACTGTAGGATTTTAAGCAGAAAACCCACCAATATTGAACAATCCGTTTACCACTGGGATCCTGAAGCCGGCGAAATTGATCTTGCTAGTTTAAAAGATATTTACGCTATAATTAATTTTAGTGGGGCCTCAATATTGGGTGGACGATGGACTAAAAAAAGAAAAGAACTACTGCGCTCTTCGAGAATTGAAAGTACGCAATTTCTGATTTCAAGTCTAAAATCAAATCAAGTTGAAGTCCAACATTTTATACAGGCTTCTGCCATGGGGTATTATGGAAACAGATCAGATGAAATACTAACTGAAAATTCTGCAGCAGGCACTGGATTCCTTTCTGAATTATGTCAAGACTGGGAAACAGAAGCAGAAAAAGCCAAAGAATTCACCCAAGTCAGTATTACCCGCATTGGTCTGTACTTTCATCCCAACGCGAGCATAGTAAGTGTAGTACAAAAACTTTCTAGGTTCTACCTTGCTGCTGGCTTTGGTACAGGAAGTCAATATGCTAATTATACTCATAAGGACGAATACAATAAACTCATTGAAGGTATACTCAACAATAGTTTATCGCCCGCAACTTACAATGCAGTTGGATTTCGTGCCGAGACTTTAGATGTATTATTAAATGGCATTGCAAAGTCAGTAAACAGAAAAATTATTCTGCCGAATATTCCGGCTTTCTTATTAAAACTGGTTTTAGGTGACGCCTCTTCAGCGCTGCTCGATAGCATAAGGGTAGAGTCTGAAGTATTAAAACGTCAAAATTTTCATCTTTATCACAGCATTGACGAAGCAATACAACATTTAGATTAAAAAATAAATTCTATTCAATAACAATATCTAATATTGTGTTGTCTCAATGTCGGAAACTTTTTTAAACCCCAAAGGGAAATTTGGAACAGCTCCAGTGTTCCTTACAGCCATCTCAACCATATTAGGAGCAATTATGTTCCTCCGTTTTGGGTATAGTGTTGGTGCAGTTGGAATCATGGGAACCATAGGGATTGTCTTAATTGGTCACCTAGTTACCATACCTACAGCACTTAGCTTAGCTGAAATTGCAACCAACCAGAAAGTTGAAGGTGGTGGCGAGTACTTCATTATTTCAAGATCATTCGGTTTAACGATTGGTGCAGCAATTGGAATTGCATTATTCCTGTCGCAAGCAATTAGTGTCGCTTTCTACATTATCGCATTCACTGAAGCCTTTGATCCTGTCATCGCATTTATTCAAAACAATTATGGATTTACCCTTACCAAAAGAGTAATTGGAATTATTTCTGTTTTGCTTTTAGCATGGTTAATGTCGACTAGGGGTGCAAGTAGCGGAATGACATTACTCTACGTTGTTGTGGCTATTCTAGGCGTGTCGCTAGTGATGTTTTTTGCCGGTTCAACAGATTATAATGGACCAGTTTCTCTATCCATACAAAGCAATGAAGACTTCTTTAAAGTTTTTGCTATCATCTTTCCTGCGTTTACAGGCATGACTGCGGGTGTAGGTCTCTCGGGGGATCTTAAAAATCCAAAAAAATCAATTCCAATAGGTACTCTAGCTGCAACGGTAATTGGTATGATCATCTATATTTTTATTGCCTTCAAATTGGGTTATGCTGCTCCACCGGAAGTCTTAATGGATATAGAGAATCATCAACTTATTATGGCTGACGTGGCTATCTGGTGGCCAATAATACCCATTGGTCTTGCTGCTGCAACTATATCTTCAGCTTTGGGCAGTGTAATGGTGGCACCAAGAACTTTAAACGCTATTGCATTAGATAAAATAGTTCCTATCCCTCGCCTTAACTATTGGTTATCGCGGCTTAAAAAGAAAAACGCTGAACCCGTTAATGCTTCATTAATTACCTGTGGAATTGCATTTGTATTTGTTCTGATAGGCGATGTAAACGTTGTAGCTGAAATCATTTCTATGTTCTTCATGGTGACTTATGGGTCTATCTGTTTAATCTCTTTACTTGAGCATTTTGCGGCTAATCCGGGTTACCGACCTAGTTTTAAAAGCAAATGGTATATCTCAGCTCTTGGAGCTTTTATGTGTATATGGTTGATGTTTAAAATCAATTCATTCTACGCAATAGTTTCCATAGTAATCATGACTTTGATCTATTTCACCTTGAGTAGATATCAAAAGAAAGGCGATATGGCTTCCATGTTTAGAGGAGTTATTTTCCAGGTCAGCAGGAATTTACAAGTATTTCTACAAAAACGCAAAAGCCTAACAAACGATGATGCATGGCGGCCTTCTGTAATTAGTATTTCTCGAGATTCTTTTGAACGATTTGCTTCCTTTGACCTTGTGAGATGGATATCTCATAAAATTGGTTTTGGAATGTACATACATCATATAGATGGTTACCTCTCGTCTGAAACATCTGAATTAGCGGCTGAATCGCATCAACGCTTAATCAAACTGCAGCAAATATCTAAAAGTAGTGTGTTTGTAGACACCATTATTAATCCTGATTATTCGAATAGCATTTCACAGGTCTTACAACTACCGGGAATATCTGGACAAGATAATAATATGATATTGTTTGAATTCAATAAACACAATATCGAACCATGTCAAGAGATAATAGACAACTTAAGCTTAGCAAGAGCTGTGAATTATGATATATGCATACTGGCGAGTAGCGATAAAGATTTTGGTTATAATGCAGAGATCCACTTATGGATTACGAGTTCAGATTATCAAAATGCCAATTTAATGATCTATTTGGCGTATATAATAATCGGTCATCCAGATTGGAAAAAAGGCGGAGAAATAAAGCTCTTTGCAGTATATCCTGAAGAAGAAATTAATGAGCAAAGAGAAAAACTGCAGGATATGATTAAATCAGGTCGCCTACCAATATCAGCTAACAATATAGAACTAATCCCACTATCTGAAAATAAAACCAATAAAGAGGTAATCAATGAGAAATCTCGAGATGCCGATTTAACAATAGTTGGTTTCCGATATGAGCTTGTAAAACATTCAGGCAAAGAATTATTTATGGGATACGATAAAATTGGGAATGTGCTCTTTGTAAATGCATTAAAAGAAAAATCCATAGTATAAATGGACGGTACTAAATTAGAAAACATCAGTATTGGCTGTTATGTCGACATTGTTCAAAAACAAGACCAGCGATCTGGTGAATTAACTCGAGGCTATGTTGAAAGAATTCTCACTAAATCTAAGTTTCACCCTCACGGAATTAAAGTCAGATTGGAAACAGGCGAAGTAGGACGAGTTAAAGCAGTTCTTGATGAAGATTAAAACTTGAGCAACTGCTTGCTTTGTTCAATAGCGCTTTCCGTTAGATTTTCCCCACTTATCATTTTCGCGATTTCATTAATTCGTTCGTCTCCTTCAATGGCTTTAACATGTGTCGATACGCCATTCTCACCTACTTCTTTGTACAAATAGAAATGACTGCTGCCCAGTGAGGCGATTTGAGCGAGATGGGTAATAACTATAAGCTGTTGATTATTAGCCATTTTGAGCATTTGTGATCCTACTTTTCTGGCAATTTCACCTGAAACTCCAGTATCTATTTCATCAAATACCGAAGTTGGCATAGAAGTGTAATTAGCCAACTCTCCTTTTATGATTAAGTTAATTCTAGCAAGTTCTCCACCTGATGCGCTTTTCCTAATGCTTGAATAGTTATTTCCTTGATCCGAAGACAATTCAATATCAATAGTATTATAGCCATAAGTGCTTAAATTGCTTTCCTTGTTCAGGCTAAATCTAAGCTTAGAATGCTTCATTCCCAGCTGTATGAGGTTGGAATTTAGCTTTTCAGCAATTTTATCTAGGCTTTTAGTGCGTGCCTTGTGCAGTTCTTGAGCATTTGATTTTAATTCGGCTTCTTGTTGCTTAATTATTTCATTAAGCTCTGAAATTCTGTGGTTCAAGTCAAGATTTGCACTCAAGCGCTCTCCCAGTTTTTGTTGTGTATCAAAAAGTTCTTCTAGTGTATTAGCCCTGTGTTTGCTTCTTAAACTAAATATTAAAGCCAATCTATCATTAACCTCTTGCAGTCGCGCTGGATTTAGTTCTATAGAAGACGACAGATTGGAAACCTCATCCGCAATATCCTTTAATTCGATAAGTACACTTTTCAATCTCGCCTCTACTTCTCCGCTAATAGAATTTCTGTGCTGTTGAAATTGTCTGAGTAATTCCGTCAACTGATTATTTACCGCATAGTCATTGTCATTCAATGCAAACTCAACTTGCTTAAACAGCTCTATTAGGCTTTCGGCATTTTCCAAAATCTCTTGTTCGGTATTCAGCTTTTCTTCCTCAGCTTGTTCTAATTGAGCACTTACCAACTCGTCATATTGAAACTGATTGAATTCACGCTCGCGTTCTGCTTCAGCCGCGTTTTGTTGCAATTCGTTCAATTCAAGCTTATTAGCTAAATAATTCTGATACAGTTGAGTGTATGATTTTTGTAATTTTAAGCTATTGCTCAAGCAGTCTAAAACTTTAAACTGAAAGCTCGCTTTGAAGAGTTGAAGGTTGTCGTATTGCGAATGCAATTCAATCAACTGACTTCCAAGTTCTGCCAATTGCTTTAGATTTACTGGGGTATCATTAATAAATGACCTGCTTTTTCCACTTGAAGTTATTTCCCTTCTTAAAATGGTTTGTTGTTCATAATCAAGATCATTGCTATTAAAGAATTTCTCAAAGTTGTAAGCGCGTATATCAAAGGTTGATTCAATAACGCATTTAGATGACTCATGCTTGAGAACAGCTCCATCAGCTCTTTGACCTAAACTTAATCCCAAGGCATCCATCAAAATGGATTTTCCCGCTCCTGTTTCACCGGTGATAATATTTAGTCCCTCACTAAAATGAAGACTAATGTCAGAGATTAGAGCATAGTTTTTGACTTTTAAGCTGACGAGCATTACTGCGAAGTTATTAATAAATTAGCATTGAATTTTCATAGCGGTTAAGTAAAACATGCTGGGAAATAATACCTTCGCCTTATGACAAAAAAGAGGCCACTTATCTTAGTCTGTAATGATGATGGAATTACTGCACCTGGAATAGCCGCATTGGTGAAAGTTATGAAAACCTTAGGCGACGTAGTTGTTGTTGCTCCAGACAGTCCTCAAAGTGGAATGGGCCACGCTATTACCATAACTCAACCATTAAGGCTGTATGAATCTAAAGTATTTGGAGATGACATCCCTTCTTACCAGTGTTCCGGCACACCAGCAGACTGTGTTAAGCTCGCAGTAGATAAAGTAATGCACAGAAAACCAGATCTTTTGGTTTCTGGTATTAATCACGGGTCTAATTCATCCATCAATGTTATCTATTCTGGAACAATGAGTGCTGCTGTTGAAGGTGCCATTGAAGGCATTCAAGCTATTGGCTTCTCATTACTCAATTTCTCCTATGAAGCTGATTTCACTGCCTCTATGAAAGTTGTTAAAACAGTTGCCCAAAACGTACTCAAAAACGGTTTGCCGAAAGACGTATTGCTTAATGTAAACATACCAAATGTAGCTAGCTCTGAAATAAAAGGCATCAAAATATGCAGACAAGCTAGAGCCCATTGGGTAGAAGAATTTGATGAGCGTCAAGATCCCTATGAACGCAAATACTATTGGCTAACCGGAAAATTCATCAATATGGATAAAGGCGAAGACACCGATGAATGGGCACTAAAGCATAATTATGTAAGTGTAGTACCTGTACAGTTTGATCTAACAGCTCATCATGCCATCGGAGATTTAAATCAATGGGATTTATGAAAATCAAATGGAATTCAAGATTGGTAGGATTAGTTGTTGGATTACTTGCTCCAATGATTATCCTATACGGTATTAATGTGTACAGCTTCCCAAGCATTGATTTTGGCACCTTTCTAGCTAATTCGTGGAATTTCAGAACCCTATCAACCTGGTTGAAAATGTCTCTTTTGTTCAACTTGGTATTCTTCATGCTTTTTATGAACTTAAATTACCTCAGAACAGGCCAGGGAATAGTCTTTGCAACGCTCTTTTATGGAATGTTAATTGTTTACCTCACCTTTGCTTAAGTGAAACTCTACATCATTTCAGGTGAGACATCGGGAGACCAACACGCAGCGGATTTAATCCGCGCCCTGTTTTCCTTTGATAAAGATGTGGTATGCAGAGGTTTGGGAGGAGATGCCTCAAAAGCAGCTGGTTTAGAACTTTGCATGCACCAAAAAGAAATAGCTGTAATGGGCTTTAAAGAGGTTGTAGAGAATTTGAGTAAGATTAGGAAAGCGTTGAAATTAATCAAATCAGATATCAAAACGTTTCAACCTGACGCAATTGTGTTAATTGATTATCCTGGCTTTAATCTCAGGATAGCCAAATTTGCACACTTACATAATATCCCTGTCCACTATTACATCGCACCAAAGGTTTGGGCTTGGAAAGAAAAACGCATATTAAAAATTCGCAAGTATGTGCATAGATTATACTGCATACTCCCATTTGAAGAAGCCTATTTTAAAGATAAAGGAGTAAATGCAGTTTATATAGGAAATCCAAGTAAAATTAAAACGGATAAGTACCTTTCTCAGCATTCTCGAGAAAAGCAAAAAAGCATTGCATTAATCCCTGGAAGTAGAAAGCAGGAGATATTAACGAGTTTACCTTTAATGCTCGCTTTGAAATCTAAATTCCCAGACTATGTATTTAAGGTTTCGCAAGCACCAGGTTTTGATGCAGAATTCTATCATACAATTGATGCAGATCTGCAACTTGAGGAGGATATGTACAGCTTGCTCAGCAATTCCAAAATCGCATTGGTTACCTCTGGCACAGCGACATTAGAAACGGCCCTTTTAGGCATTCCCCAAATAGTCTGTTACAAAACAAGTTTTATAAGCTACTCAATAGCGAAATACTTTGTCAAGCTAAAGTTTATATCTCTAGTTAATTTAATTCTGAATAAAAAAGCTATTACAGAGCTAATTCAAGATGATTTTAATGAGTCCAATTTAATTCATGAAGCTAGTTTGCTATTAGGGGATGCAAACAGAATAGAATCCATGGAATCGGACTATAAGGAATTGCATTCTATGCTGGGTTCTAAGAATCCCTCTGAAATCCTAGCAAAATTCTTATTCCAAAATCAAAGTAATAATTAAGCGATTCTTTCATTTTTGTTTTGCTCTTAAGGTCATCGTGCTATTTTTGCTTGACATGAAAAATCTTCTAATTTTTGCTTCATTATTGCTTTTCATTATAGCCTGTAAGAACAAGAGCAGCACTATTCAATCTACCAATGCGATACAATTTGATATTTATTATACAGAGCAATACTGCGGAGGTGCAGCTCCACCTGATGAATTGATGGAAGAATTGCATACTCCTAAGCCTTATAACGATACCATATACATTCATGAAATTAAAGATGCTCGACGTGAGGGCACTGCTTTAAAAGTAAAATTAAAAAAAGGGAAAGCAGGACTGCCTTTTCTTGCTAATGGTGTATATGTAGCGTTTAAAACACCAGTTTACCAGATAGATTCTAGCAGCACTGATTTTGGACAAGAAAATTGCTATTATGAAACTAGCTTTATGCCTTTTTTTACCTTTACTATAAAAGAGCCCAATCAATTCATTACTGATACAGTAAATATTCAGTGTGATCCCTGCCTACCTCCAATGCCTTAAGCCTTGATATTAATAGCAGACAGTGGGGGAACTAAATGCGACTGGATTAGAATAGACGAAGGCAAGCTATTTGAATTTAGTACAGAGGGAATTAATCCACTATTCACCAGTTCAGCACAGATAGCAGAAATACTCTATGATAGTCTAGCCGTGCAACATAAAGAAAACATTGAAAAACTGTACTTTTATGGAGCTGGATGTTCAAATGAAATTAACAATAAACGTGTTCTCGATTCATGTCAAGCATTTTTTACAAAAGCTAAAATAGAAGTAAATCACGATTTGTTAGGTGCAGCTCGAGCTAGCTGTGGAGACACTAAGGCCTTTTGTGCCATTTTGGGTACGGGTTCCAACCTCTGCTACTACGATGGTGAGTCAGTGCGACGCGAAACTCGATCTTTGGGATATATTCTTGGCGACGAAGGAAGTGGTGCTAATATTGGTAAAGAGATTCTTAAAGCGTTTCTGTACAAGGCTCTCCCAGCGGACCTAGAAATTAAATTTACACAATTTCACAAGGAAGATGAAGCCAACACGATTAATAAGCTATATACCGCAACTAAACCCAATCAATACCTTGCTTCTTTTGCCAAATTTGCAGTAGAAAATAAAAATCATCCGTTTATACGTCGCCTTGTTAAAGAATCATTTTCTGCTTTCTTTAGCATTCACCTATGGAAATATCAAGGATTTAGAAGCTCAACAGTAAATTTCGTAGGTTCAATTGCATTTTATTTTCAAGACATCTTGCAAGAAGTAGCAATTAATCATAGATTTACGGCTGGAAAAATAGTTCAAAAACCTATTAAAGAATTGGCTTTATACCATCAAAAAAACCTATGATTTCTTCAGCATATATATATGAGTTAAATGGATCTATTGTTGATACCGACAAATATTTGTATGAGTGCTGGACTTGGCTTTCAGAAGAAATCGGATTTCGTTTGTCTGAGAAACACTATCTTAAAATTAGATCTCTAGATCAGAAAGAGGCTATAGATAAGATTTTAAAGTGGAGTATGAACAGAATTTCCGAAGCAGACAAACAAAACTATTTAACGGAACTCAATAAACGCTATTTGGCGCAAATTGATCAAATGTCGCCCTCAGAGATCTCTAAGGGATTCACTTTTTTCAATAATAGCATTAGAAATGGAAACACTAAAGTTGCTGCTATTTCCATAGGCACCAATGCCATTCGCATTATTGACCGTTTGGAGTTGGTTTTAGACTTTGATGCAATTGTAGATAGCAGTATGGTTGATAAGGTGGCTTATACCTCCCTTTTAGAATTAAGCTGTGAAAAAATGCAATTGTCGGCAGATCAATGCGTCTTCATTTCTAGCTCAGTTGAAGCCCTAGATGCTGCAAAGTCACTTGGAATGAAAACAATGGCCTTTGGCAAATACGCAAATTCTTTCGATGCCGATATGAATATCGCTTCTTGGGATGCAGCATCTTCTTTAGCTTTAAATGAAACCAGTTAAAAGAATAGTTATTGCTTCAAGCTTCTCCGTGTTACTATTTCTATTATTTGCATGTAACAATCAGCCCCGACATTCATATAAAGATGTAGAATTTAAAGAGTTGTTTGAACCTCTGATGCTAAGTCCCACTTCATTTGACTCCAGTATTAGATACGAGTTCCCTGTTGCGGTTGATTCAGTGTTTTCAAAAGACTACTATCTCTCATTTGAATCTAATACCCTCACTGCAATTAAGCCTAAAACCTCAGCACCATATTTATCCAATATAACTGTGTACATCAAAGGGGTTCCATTCGGATTAGCTGCTCATTACAGTGGAGAAAATTCGAGATTCAGTAAATACAATAACATTCTACTGAGACAAATTGAAGATGGCCACCTTAAAATAAAAATTTTAGAAAGTAATCATTGCCTTGCATATTGGAATTGCATTCCTCTTAAAATTTCGAAAGAAGATAGCCTTTTGTCTATACCGATACCGCCCTTTGCAAAATATACTGACAACTCACATATTACAATTTTCTCCATTGATGAAACTAACGCTTTAGACTTAGCTGTTGTCCCTTTGAGAAAAGGCAAATTTGTTGACTACACAAAAATGAGACGAGAAGCTGTATTGCAAGCTAAAGATATTGTATATCAACAAATTAGACATTCATTAGCTCAAGAATTTATAACACTTTTCGATGAGTACATACAATCAGAAGTAAATAATCCAACTTCAGTTACATCGCTATACGGAATATATAATGTTGCCCAGTCAACAGATAGTTTATGCGTTCTTTCCGCTAAATATTTTGAATTAGAGCAAGAAGTTTATCTAAATAAAAGTGAAAATGCTGTTATACATAAAATTGGAGACAGCACTATTTTGATACCACCTAAAAATCATTCTATTTTCATCAAAGGGTTGAGTACTAATTAAAGTACCACATTAGTCCTAACAAAAACAAAATGTTTAGGATCAATATATAAATCAATATTTTTAAATGAATGGCTTTCATTTTATGTTTAGTATTTCTACTACAAAATTAACGCTATTATTCTTGGGCTATTATCTTAGCGGTGTAAATATTGTGTAAGCTATTGAATAAAGAAGCTAATTATATAAATCTGTACAAGACTGCGCAAGCCTTAATTGATAATAAAGTCGATGATATCGCCAATATGGCGAATCTAGCTCGATTGCTTTATGAGCAATTAGATCAGCATTGGATAGGCTTCTACCGTGTTCTAGACGATAGATTAGTGCTTGGCCCTTTTAATGGCCCTGTAGCATGTACAAGCATCGACTTCAACAAAGGAGTGTGCGGAAGCAGCTGGGCAAAGAAAAAGTCTATAATTGTTGATAATGTGCACGAATTTGCTGGGCATATAGCTTGTAGTCCCCATTCAAATTCAGAAATTGTTATTCCCTGCATCAGAAATAATGAAGTGTTTGCCGTTCTGGATATCGACAGTGCTGAATTTGCCAGTTTTGACGAAATTGATGAAAAATACCTTAGAAAAATAGTTGAACTCCTATGAGTTTTAGTGAAACATATGCCAATTGGTTCAAAAGACTACTTCCCTCTCCTTTTACCATTGCAATTATTCTTAGTCTTATAACTTTTCTTGCAGCAATTATTGTATCTAATAAAGAGATAAGTGATTTAGCAAATGCTTGGCAAATTGGTATTTTCGATTCTTCACTTTTAACGTTTGCTTTCCAAATGATGTTAATGCTAGTACTTGGACACGTATTAGCCTTAAGTAACTTCTTTTCAAAAATAATACGTCTGTTAATCCAACCATTGCACAACTCTGCTTCTGCAGCCTTTGTGGTGTGCTTTAGCACTATACTTGTAGCATATATCAATTGGGGCTTAGGTTTGATCTTTGGCGCTATCATTGCACGTAAAGTTGCTGAAAGCTTTAGTTCAAGGCATATCAATTTAAATTACCCTTTGATTGGAGCCTGTGGATACGTGGGTTTAATGGTCTGGCATGGTGGATTATCTGGATCCTCACTGGTTAAAGTGGCAGAAACAAACCATTTGCGTGAAATCAGTGGTTCCAACACACTGCCAGAAGCTATATATTTTTCGGATACAGTTTTCTCTAGCATGAATATCACTAGTGCTATCCTAATTTTAATATGTCTGCCTTTGTTTGTCTATATGATTGGCAAAAGAAAATCAGGCACTTTGGTGGAGCTTCCTCAAAGCAAACAATTTAAGTTTGAAGGCTTCATACAACAAAAAGGCGCTGAAAAACTCGATAATTCGCCCGTATTGAACAAATCTATTGGTATCATTATGCTCATTGTTGTGCTATACACTGGCATTAGTTACAGCGGTGCTTTTCTTGGATTTATAAGCCCAAACTTCATTAATTTAAGCCTATTGGCTCTGGGAATAATGCTTCACAAAGACATACGAACATTTCTAGCAGCGGTTGAAGAAGCTATTAAAGGTGCCTCTGGCATACTTATTCAATTTCCTTTGTATTTTGGGATACTAGGTCTGATGAAAGCAGGTGGCTTGGTCGACTTAAGCTCTGACTTTTTTATCGCTATATCAAATGAAGTAACCCTTCCTGTATTTACATTATTCAGTGCCGGTTTTGTAAACATTTTTGTTCCCAGTGGTGGGGGTCAATGGGCTATTCAAGGTCCCATAATAATCGAGGCTGCTAGTCAATTAAATGTGCCATTGAGCAAATGTATTATGGCATTGGCTTACGGAGACCAACTGACAAACATGCTACAACCGTTTTGGGCCTTACCACTATTGAGTATAACTGGATTAAAAGCACGAGATATTCTTCCTTATACCCTCCCATTAATGTTAATTGGTACATTAATTTTTATCTCGGTGCTCCTAATATTCTGATGGTAAATCCCAAACTATATAAATTCAGCTGGGCATTGCTGTTTATTCTAAGTTTAATTGAACTCAATAGATTTTACCATCATTTTGCTAAAATGAACACTGACAGCGATCAAGTTATTTTTTGGTTGGTAGCAAAAGACATTAGCAATGCTGAGCATCACGGGCCTTACTTATACGGTCAAGACTATAACATTCCCTTGGAGTCTTATCTATGTCAACCATTACTTTGGCTGGGAGTTCCTGTGGAAAAAGCAATGCCTCTAGTTGGCTTGAGTCTTATGTTTCTGTGCTTTCTACTCTGGGCCTTATTCTTTTACAAAAAGCAGAAGTTGTTGTCAGCTTTAATCTGCCTAAGTACTACCTTATTATTGCCTGTTGAATGGTTGATAATCACTAGTTCTGCAAGAGGATTTATAGGTGGTATTATAATGGCCAACATCGGTATACTTATGATCTATAGAGATAAAGGAGAGTTAAGCACACTCATCGGTGCGTGTTTGGCTTTTTGTTCTGTTCTCGTAAATCCGAATTCTGTGGTACTGTTGATTCCATTTGCTATCAACTACCTATTAAACTACAAAATTCAGTGGCGAGCGATACTCTCAGCTCTTGGAACATTTTTAATAGTTAGTCTTGTACTGTGGCGATATAAAATTACTCATACTACTAATGTAATACATACAGCATGGAGTTTGGAATGGTCCGTTCAAACTTTTATTGACAACGCACTTATATTCAACAACTTATTCAAATCTACGGTTCCAATATTCTATGAAGCAGGTGCAAGCATACTTCTCTATCTGGCCGTTATTTATAGCTTAACGATTAAACTGAAGAATAAAAAGCTGCTGTTGAATTTGGTGATATTTACTCTTTTTATTTTGTTCAGTTTTGGAATTAATAAAGTGAATGACGGAAGCAACTCCGTATTCTTTCCCTACTCCAGAATGTATCTAGGTATACCATTTGTTATAATTCTATTCTGTTCTGAATTGAAATTGAAGCTAAATAAAAACAGAGCAGTATATGCACTATTAGCATTTAGTCTTATAGCATTTGTTCTGGAACAGAGCTTCTTCTCAGATAGACTAGAAAGAGCCATTAAAACTAATTCTGGAATTGTACAAGTGATGTCGGTTAGTGAATTAAAGCAGCTATGTCATGAGCTGTCAGCGGCTTTAGATGAGGAGGATGCTGAGCTCGTAGTATTTCACTCTAAGCTAGATGTCTTAAACTATGGATGTTCAGCATTAAATGAGACAAAAAGCTATTACCCTGATTATGAGCGACGAACATGGCTAGGAGGGATCTACAAAGACAAGCCTATCGACAAGGTATTATTTATAGATTGGAAAGATGAAATTACTAGCCAATACCCAGAGCTCAACTTCCAAAGACTGAACAATTTACAGTTTCCAACCTATAAGATTCAGGAATCTCAGCTAAAATTAAAAGACTTATACCATTAGAATTATTTTTGTTTGGTGAAAACGACATTAGGACTGCAGCTCGCAACAGACCCTAGATGGGTTAATATAGCGGAGAAAAGCATAGAATTCATATTAACAGACCATGCTTGGTGTGAGCAAAAGGCCGCAATAAGCGGTATCAGTCTTATTTCTAAATTCAGCGAGTACTCAGAGATTGTAAATCAAATTAGTCCGATAGTAGCTGAAGAATGGGGACATTTCAGAAAAGTGGTAAAAGAGCTGCACAGCCGAGGGTATGAATTAGGCCCACAGCGCAAAGACGAATATGTTAATCAACTTATGGCCTTTGCAAAAAGAGGCGGTGATAAAAAACTGCAATTGGTGGAGTACCTATTAATGTTTGCAATGATTGAAGCCCGCAGTTGTGAGCGTTTTAGGATACTTTCAGAAAATATAGAAGACAAAGAATTAAAAAAATTCTATTTCGATTTTATGGTTTCTGAAGCAGGCCACTATAAGCTCTTTTTAAAATTGGCTAAGAAGTATGGAGGTGAAGAATACGCCTTAAATAGGTGGGAAGATTGGATAGCCTTTGAGGCAAAAATGATTGCTGGGCTTGAATTGCGAGCAGACCGCATTCACTAGTTTTGGAGTTTCTTCCAGCAGTTGTATTTATAAATTTTAGACTTGGCAGATATATGGCATAATTGCAATCCTAATTTACCGTCTACGAAACCTAATTTTAAAATATACATTTTGACAAATTGAAAACCTGCTGATAGATAAGCTCGGAGAAGACTGTGGTTTTTATTGATGTCTCTTCGCGCTGCCAACTCTGCATACTTTCTGTCTTTGGATTCATGTTCAGCTATAGTTTTGTACGAATAGTGCAGTAAATGTCCATCAAGAACTATATTTTTCAATGAATTTTTACTGATTAGACTTTCGTGTACATGCTTCCCTTGCCATTCTGCTTCACCTTTGGGAAACAATCTAAATTTAATATCGGGATAC
>CBDUMX010000003.1:0-29872 GCA_965368435.1 uncultured bacterium | reverse complement strand
CTTTGACGATTCAAAAACGCTTAAACACATTATGACATTCGAAGTAGATGTAAATATCTTGCCACTTAAAGGTTTATTAGATCCTCAGGGTAAAACCGTTCATCAAGGTTTGAACAAAATAGGATTAAAACAGGTGCAGGATGTGCGTGTAGGAAAGTGCATAGTAATGCATATTGACGCAAATAATGCAGAAGAGGCATATGCTATAGCTGAGGACTCTTGCAAAAAAGTATTAGTAAATCCCGTGATGGAAGGCTATACCATAGAAGTTAAAAATTAGAAAACATGGATCGCGTATTTGATTTAATACAACAAGAGTTAGAACGCCAGCAGAATGGCATTGAACTAATTGCCTCTGAAAACTTCACATCTGAAAATGTGATGAGAGCAAATGGCAGTGTGTGTACTAACAAATACGCAGAAGGTCTACCGCACAAACGCTATTATGGTGGTTGTGAAATAGTAGACCAAATTGAAGATCTAGCTATTGAGCGCGCAAAACAACTTTTTGGGGCTGAATGGGTAAATGTTCAACCACACAGTGGTTCTCAAGCTAATGCAGCCGTAATGCTTGGTGTATTACAAGCTGGAGATCCAATATTGGGATTTGACTTATCTCACGGAGGTCATCTAACTCATGGTTCTCCGGTAAATTTCTCTGGCAAACTTTATAAATCACATTTCTATGGAGTTGACGAAACTACAGGGCTTGTTGATATGAACCAGGTAGAAACTGCCGCCAAAGAAGTACAACCAAAGTTGATTATTTGCGGTGCATCTTCTTATTCAAGAGATTGGGATTATAAACGATTTAGAGAAATTGCCGACTCAGTTGGCGCATTGCTATTAGCCGATATTTCTCATCCTGCGGGCATGATTGCAGCAGGTTTATTAAACAATCCTATACCTCATTGCCACATCATTACAACAACTACCCATAAAACCCTAAGAGGTCCAAGAGGAGGAATGATACTAATGGGCAAAGATTTTGAAAATCCATGGGGTTTAAAAACTCCAAAAGGTTCCGTTCGCATGATGTCGTCAATACTAGATGGGGCAGTTTTCCCCGGAAGTCAAGGGGGCCCTCTTGAACATGTAATTGCCGCGAAAGCTGTTGCTTTTCAGGAGGCATTACAGGATGATTATAAAATATATTGCAAGCAAGTAATAGCAAATGCTCAGGCACTAGCTAAAGCATTTACCAAACGCGGCTATAAAATAATTTCTGGAGGGACTGACAATCACCTAATGCTCATTGATTTGCGCACTAAAGACGAAAATCTCACGGGAAAAGCGGCTGAGAACGCCCTAGTTAAAGCAGACATCACAATTAATAAGAACACCGTTCCATTTGAAACTAGGTCGCCATTTGTGACTTCTGGAATTAGAATTGGTTCTCCAGCTGTAACTACAAGAGGAATGAAAGAGGGAGACATGGAAAGTATAGTGTCTCTAATCGACAAGGTCTTGTCAAATGTTGAAAATGAGGCGGTTATTTCTGAAGTTCGATCTCAGACGCATGAGTTAATGTCGAGATTCCCGCTTTATAGCAGCGCTACCTTTGCGCATTAATGCTTATTTTAGGCCGCATTAATTCCAATTTTGAAGGCTTCTACAGACAAACATATTTCAGGCTATAAACGCCTGGTGCAATACTGGCGTTCAGATTTGGTAGCAGGTTTGAGTGTATCTTTAGTTGCTCTACCTTTATCGCTTGGTGTTGCTATAGCATCTGGAGCACCACCCATGGCCGGTATAATTGCAGCCATAGTTGGTGGTATCCTCACAACTTTCATCCGTTCTGGTCACGTGTCTATCAATGGTCCTTCTGCCAGCCTAATTGTGGTAATACTTATAGCTGTAATTGAGTTATCTGACCCAGGTACACTTAACGGCTATAGATATGTTACAGCGGCATTTCTAATTGCGGGTGGATTGCAATTGATATTTGGATTACTAAAACTAGGTAAATACGGTAATGTCTTTCCCTCTTCAGTGGTACAAGGCATGCTCGCTGCGATAGGTGTCATTATCTTCGCGAGTCAGATTCATGTTGGACTTGGGATTGATTTTAAAGGAAATTCATGGGAATCCCTAAAGGCTATTCCTCAAAGTTTCATGAACATGCATCCTTTTATAGCAATTATTTTTGCCAATAGTCTTTATATACTTGCTAGACACCCTTATGTTAAAAGCAAATTTGTAAAGTTTATTCCTGCTCCAATGTGGGTGCTAATAACTTCGGTTCCTCTGTTCCTTCTGTTCCAATATTTATCTAAAGGAGAAGTTCAAGCATTAGGAGATTTGTATTTAATCAATAGTGAATATCTTGTTCAACTTCCAGAAAATGTATTAGACGGAATAAACATTAGACCTAATTTTAGCAAAATAAGTGAGCCTAGTTTTTGGGTAGCCGTAATTAGTGTATTCCTGATTTCGACTATAGAAACTTTGCTGAGTGCTAAAGCTATCGACAGGCTAGACCCTTTTAAAAGAAAAACTAATCTCAATAAAGATCTTGCCGCTGTTGGTATTAGTACCATGGTTTCAGGATTTCTGGGAGGACTACCTGTTCTTGCAGTTATTGTAAGAAGCTCAGTGAATATTACTCATGGAGCAAAAACCAGAAGTTCAAACCTCTTCCACGGTCTAATAATTCTAGCATTGGTATTCTTCTTAGCTGACCTAATACAAATGGTTCCATTAGCAGCCTTAGCCGCTATACTCGTTTTTTCAGGCTATAAATTAGCTTCTCCTAAAGTTTTTAAAGATGCCAGTTTAAAAGGTTATGAGCAATTGCTCATTCTATTAACAACACTAGTGTTTACCATCCTTACAGATCTAATATGGGGCATTTTAATAGGCGTTTTATTTACACTATTACTGCATCTCATACGTTCTAGTTTACCTCCAGCTTCCTTTCTCAAATATATTCTCAACCCAAACTTTTCACTCTCCAGAATTGACAATCATCACCATATTAAAGCTAAAGGTGTAGCGAATTTCGGAAGTGTTTTAAAGCTTGAGCGCATACTTAAAAAAGTGCCAGAAAAAGATCAGGTAATCTTCGATTTCTCTCATGCACGCCTTGTAGATTATTCAATGCTTGAGTATGTAAATGATTGGGGAGCGGATTATGAAAATCTCAAATTAGGTTCTTATTCGGTGCTTGGGCTTGATGAGCATTTATCTACAAGTGAGCATCCTTTTAGTCTGCATGTTTTGCCTCCTATTAAGAAGAAAAGGCTATCTAAAAGACAAGCAGAATTATTGGAACTTAGCGCATTTAACAAATGGAAATTTCAGCCCGCATTGACCTGGGAGATTGGAAGATTGAGGCAAAATAAATTTTTCCTAAGCAGACCTATAGAATACGCTAAAAATAATATTAGAGGCGTATTTAAAAATGGTTTACACTGGGAAATTAATGATGTGACTTTCGACGAAGGAGCACTGATGGCAGCAGAAGTTCATCATGTTACCATGTTGAGAATCATTTATGATGCTAATCTGCCAGATTTTGTCCTCGACAGAGAAAAGCTATTCGACAAATTATTGGATTTTGCACAAAAAGAAGAACTGCATGTAGGAGGCGATGAAACTTTTAACTCTGAATTCTCTGTAAAGGGCAAGAAAAAAGATGAAATTAAAGCGCTATTCAATACTGATCTTCAGTTCTTCTTGAAAAATGAAGCTCACTATCACATTGAGTGTCAGAACAATATACTGTTGTTATTCAAGTATTTTAGAATCTTAAGCTGTCAGGAGATTAATGAAATGCTGCGTTTTGGTGAATTGTTTACTGATCAAATTCACAAGTCCAAAGCAATCCCGAGCGAAGCCCCATAAAAATTAGAACTACGAGGAATAATCAGGGCGTTTAATCCGTGAACTGCTGCATTAATATGCAAAGCATTTCCAAAAAGAACTTCTAATCGTTGAGAGAAATAAAGCTGAGTAAATAGTCCGTAAGCCATTGTACTCGTCCATTGCATATTCTGATTTAAATTATGAATATAGTTGAGCTCTGCTGATAAACCATAGGTTCCAAAATCTGTTGATGACAGTCTTATACTTAGAATATCATCATTCACCAATTGATGGAAGTAACTTAGATTGATTTCAAAAGGCAAGAAAACAAAACTTTTGTCATTCCCTTTAGACCTCAATAAATCATCGTACAGGCTATCAAGTAGCTTGTTAAAATTATCAGATTCAAAATCTTGAACATCTAAATTTATTCCCTCAAATCGGAATGCGGTGTCCATTTGATATTCTTGTTTGTTGAACAATAGAGATGGGCTAATTTGTTTGATTTCCACTGCAAACTTCTGATTGTCTGATATTTTCCTAACCGCACTTATCCCTAGATTCAAACCCAAGCCATCCAAGCCAGCATTTTTTTCAGTATATCGGCCATCTACAATTGAAATATCCAGATAATTACCCTCTTCCTCAGTAAATATGCTCAATTCATTCGCAGAATAATTGGCATAACCGTAAATAAATACTAATCCTGCCTGCCATTGCACTAGCCAGTTTTCATTTCTGATTGCTGTCTTTTTAAAGCTTAGATTAGAATAGTTTAAATCGAGTAGATTATTGGTCTCTGATTTTACTGTCTGGTTTGCAAATGCCTTATTCCCAAATAGTAATAACTGAGAAAATGGCTTCGACATTTGAGCGTAAACAGTGTTATTAAAGTCTAGACTTAGCTCCCAATAATTCTCCCCTTGATTATTGACATATCTTAACTCATTGACATTCAGCGAACTAAGGCGTGACCATTGGCTGTTTGACTCTTTAAATTTCTGACTGTTCTTAGCTTCAAACCTATCAGAGAACAGATAATCAGAAAACATTGCTGTGTTTAAAGATGATGATCCTAGCTGATAAGAACTGTTCAGTATGAAGCCATTAAAACTATCTAACTGCAGATTGTAATTCTGAAAAACAAAATTGCTATTAGACAATTGAGCTGTACTGTTGAATTGCAAGAGAAGAATGGCTGCAATTAATACTGTTTTAATTCTCATATTTAAAGTCTGCAATTAGCTTGAAGTCTATAGTGTAGTTGTCGTAAATTTTATAACGCTTAGAATTAGGGGTATTAAAGCTTGATGTTATTCTAATTTTACTGGCAGATTTCAGAATCATAATATCCATTGCAGACAAAGTAAACTCTAGATTAGATCGCTGCGCTGCTATGACCTTGTCTGTATCTATATCTATCAAACCTTCTTTTATTAGATGATCAAGTGTATTAAAATATGTCTTAAGTACTTGATCATCATCGTCGAGAAATTCTAATTTGACAATTGCAGACCATGGAAATCCGTTATCAACTTGTAGTTTTAAGTTGGCTTCTTTTACTTCTTTTAAATCTTCCTCACCCCAGTTAAATGCTTGTTTTTTAACTAGAGTTAAACTGTCCATTCCAATTTCTAATGGTACATTTAATTCTAAACGCGTCTTCAGGTAAGAGTCGTAAAATGCAAAATCTTGAAAATTATTACTGCCGTTAGGCCTAGTGGTTACTGAAAAATTTGGTTCTATTAAGTCAGGAATATTCTCAAAAAAGAGCTTAAAGTTTGAATTGCTTTTATCAAAACTTATTGTTTTGGTATAAGGGCGTATAGATGTTAAAATATTCACTCCTCTTCTAAGGAAAATAGTATTATCTATTTCAGGTGAAACTAACTTAACGCTTTTGCCTGTTCTATTGTTAAGTCCCTGTAAATCATATATGTCTACATTAGCTTCAATACCAAATGAGTTTTCAAAAACCAGATCAAGGCTCGCATCTTCTAAACTAATATTCCCATAGAGGTTTCTGAAAGCGGGAACATCAATTGCTTCATTGAAGGTATATGTTTTTTTGCCAAAATCTCCAATCGCTAATTCTGGTACAACATCAACTAAACCAAATTTGATATAAATACTATCCGACAGGGATAGACTTCTTTCAATACCGGTATATTCTATTCGAGCGTTGAGTACACTGTAAAAAGTATTTACGAATGGTGGTGAGTTTACATCCTTGCCTTTATAGATGATTTCATAATTGGCTATAGGGAATCTTTCATCAGTTCTAGAAGGCACTCCATTAACAGAAGGTGGGATTTTAAAGGTCTTTGTGATTTTCTCTCCCGTTGTTACATGAGCACTTTGAGGTACTTCGTATTCAAGAATAATTTCTTCTTCAATAGTTGAGTATACTTCCATCAGTACTTCGCCCCCTTTAAGACGCATAGTAGTAATCTGTGGTCCTCCAAAGTTGTATGTAGTCTCTTCTTCTTTTTCAATTAGATTTTGAGCAGGGAAAATCGCTGTTGCACTTTGTGGTTTTAAATCTCTAATCGCCAATTCAATTCGGAGTCCTTTGTTTGCTTCTATTAAGACTTCTCCATTGCTTTGTTTGGTTTTGATTCTTTTCAAAAGTGCTTCAAGCACACCATCAACTGTTTTGCCTGCTAAATCATAGGATTTAGAAGCTGAACTAAAAGGCATTAAATTGTTCCAAGCATCGCTGATTACTACGGTTTGATCGTCATTGTTCAACAGCTCAAATTCTATGAGTTCTACTTCAACTGGCAAGTCGTTATAGATTTTCATATCTAAAAAGCCTTCATTAAAAGTTGCCGTTTTAAAGAACTGCTCTGTTACATCAATTATCGTTCCTTGGTCTGAAGAAATATCTTGAGCATCCAAGGTGGTTGTTTTGCCATTCAATAAAATAGCAGGTGGGTACATCTCAACCAGTGTTAGCGTGTCTGTAAATGTTCTATCCTCTAAAATCAATTGAGTTAGACTAACCGAGACTTCTGTTAAACTATCAGGCACTTCAAGTATCTCTAGTAGGCTATCGAGTTTCTCCTCGTACTGCACCACTAAATTGTAAGAATTATCAGAATTAACCTGCAAGTTTGAATCGGCAATAAGATCATTGATTCCCAAACTAGCTTTGAATAATGGCGACAGCCATTCGCTCTCGCGAACAAATTTTTCTTTCTGACAAGAAGCTAGAGCAAATAGAACAATTATCCAAAGTGATATGCTTTTCCTCATTTAACACAAATAAAGCCCCATAGCGGTAGGATTTATTAAGATAATTTGAAATATTGCACCAAAATGTCATCACATCACTTTGTCACAGACGGACAAGAACCCGCCTTAATAGTAGCAAACGGAGCGCAATGCAGCTTTGGTTTACTGAAGCAACTTTTGGAATGGTGTCCCTTTGTAGTGGCACTTGATGGCGCTTATAACAAATTGCTTGAGCTTCAGATAAAGCCAGATGTTGTTATTGGTGATTTTGACAGTATAGCAGAGTATGAAGCCTTAGCTGATATTCGATATATAAAAATTGACGAACAGGAGACAACGGATCTAGAAAAAGGCTTGAATTTTTTAATCGACGAAGGGTTCAAAGATGTCAATATCGTATGGGCTACCGGTAATCGCTTGGATCACACTCTCAATAATATTTCAATAATTGCGAAATACTCTGCACTCAACATAGTGCTGTATGATGACTACAGCCGTGCTTTTTTGCTCCCAAGCAGTTTTAAAAAGTATTATCAAAAGGGACAGAAAATTTCTCTTTTGCCCTTGGGAAAAGTGGAAAGTGTGAAGACCGCGGGACTAAAATATTTGTTGGACAATGAGGGTTTGGATAGCAGTGGCAGGAGCGGAAGCAGTAATGAAGTGGCTGAAAGCGGAACTATTCGTATTGAGCATCAGTCTGGTAAATTAATACTAATTGAAAGTCTGAATGATTGACAATAAGTATTTTGCATCAAAAAGTTTGGATTTTGAACGCCTATTGCGCGAATCAAGCTTTGATAATATTGGACTAGATCCATATAATTTTAAATATATACAGCACTATCTATCTAAAGTCAAATACAATCTCTATATCGTTTCAGATATACTTCAAAAGGCCGGCGACTTGAATCAATACAAAAGAATCATTGATTTAGGAGGAGGTATCGGCTTTAATACTGCTTTTATTAAGTCTCTAAATTTGGAAGCAGAAATTATATACCTCGATGTTGATGAGGTTAGTGCTAAAGACGCCCAACTGTTTCACAAGAACATTGGTTTAGTGGCCGACAAGTACTTGCTGGGAGATTTAGCGGATCACCAAAACATTGTGGATGAGAGTACATTGATATGTAGTAGGGATGTGATTGAACATATTTATGACCTTGCTTCATTCTTTAAAATAAGCGCTAAAGCGAAATATAATGTGCACAATACCGCGGCAGTTAAGAACCATATTTTTAGAAAAAATGAGTTTAGGTCAATACATAATCGAGCAGAAAACACAGGAAATAAAAGTGAGATTTTGAAAGCTCGTGATGGATCCGAAGCCTATTTAGAAACTAGAAAAACCATCATTCGGACATTAGATCCTTCCTTAGATGAACATCAAGTAACACTTAAAGCAGCCGCAACTAAAGGTTTAATAAAGAAAGATATAGAGCGCTATTTGTTAAGCGACAAGTATCCTGAATATCATATAAGATGTTTGGGCACCAACACTTGTGACCCCTTTACAGGTAATTGGGCAGAACGTTTGTTGAGTAAAGACGAATACCAACTCTATGCCGACCCAATAAGATTGAAGTTTACTTATTTAAAATACAATAGTGTAGAGAATTCCATCTTCAAGAAAGGCTTACTTGCATGCTTAAATATCTTTGCTAAATTGCCTATACATCAAGTTCAAGCATCCTTTAACATTGTTTATTAAAATTATTAAAAACTCACCCTTTTCAGCATTAGCCGTTGTGCTTATTGCCATATTATTGGTGCTTCAATCATATAGAATTGGAACTTGGAGAACTAATCGCTCTATCATTCACGATATAACTAGTTACTATTCGTATTTGCCGGCGGCAATTATTTACAAGGATTTTGAATTTAATTACAGATATAGTCTGCCAGAAAATGAGCCACTAGATCATGTATGGGTTAATACAAGGGGAGACTCTGTTTTTCAAAAAATGAGTATTGGCCTCGCGTACTTTTATTCTCCAACTTTCATACTTGCTCATTGGTACACCAAGAATTTTACAGCCTTCAATGCCAATGGTTTCTCCAAACCTTATCAAATGGCAATGAACATTAATACCTTAATTTTTGGACTATTGGGATTGCTAGTTTGTTGGATGCTCTGCCGTAAACTCTTTAATGATGTGGTTGCGGCTATCTGTCTCATTTGCCTTTATGCCGGTACTAATTTGTTATACTACATCTCTGGAGCTCCGGGTTTAAGTCACCCCTATAGTTTCCTCCTGATATCGCTTATTTATCTCTTGTCTATACTTTTTTATACTAGCCCGAAAAGATATTTATTGTTCATTATCAGCATATTAATTGGATTGGCTGTACTGGTAAGGCCAACTAATGCCATATTGTGTTTGTTTCCTTTGCTCTATGGATTTAGCCATAAAAAAGTATTGATTAAACTGCTCTCAGATTATAGAAACTACCTCTTATTCTGTATTGGTTTTGCAATTTGTTGGATTCCTCAGTTCATCTATTGGAAATATGCTAGCGGTCATTTTTTCTTTTATAGCTATGACGAAGAGGGCTTCTTTTTTAGTAAACCACATATTCTTGATGGACTATTTAGTTATCGCAAAGGTTGGTTGTTGTATACACCTATGATGGCCTTTGCTATAATTGGGCTTTTTATAAATAAACGAAATGCTGCATTGAAAAAGCCATTGATAATGATCTTTCCAATATTCCTTTTCGTGGTATTCAGTTGGTGGTGCTGGTGGTATGGAGGAAGTTTTGGAAGCCGCGTAATGATAGAAAGCTATCCCCTATTAATAGTGGGTTTAGGTGGATTTATAGAGTATGTCATTCGCGCAAAATGGCTCTTTAAAATTCCATTAGGCTTGTGTTTGATTTTTTGTATTTATTTAAATTTTAACCAAACTTGGCAATATTCTCTGGGAATGTTGCATTGGGATAGTATGAGCAAAAATGCCTACTGGTCAATATTTCTCAAGGAAACGCCTCCTGATAATTTTCAAGAATTATTAGAGCATCCAGATTATAAAACAGCTATGAAAGAAGGCGAATAAGATGAAAATAAAATACTACCATTGGATAATCTCATTTGCAAGTGTTGCCTTGCTTTATTATCTGTTTAGCGACAGAAGTTCTTATGCTTTAGGCAAAGCTTTTGGCACTGGCATAGGCGCTTGTTTAATCCTTCTTATAGTATTGGCCATTGTGCAGTTTGTTAGTTTGCTCTTTAAGACAAGTCCATCTCCTAAGAGTTTTACTCGACTGTTTTATATCATCCTTTTACTGTTGTTAATTAGAACAGTGAGTAATCAATCGATGGCTCATTCAGGTCTTCAACAAGCTAAGTTTATTGAAAACTGCGTTGCTGAGTTAGAAGCTAAACGGGACAGCTTAAGTAATTTGTATAGTTATAATCTAGAAGACTATTGTTCATGTGCAGCGGAAAAAGCGCGATCTATAAAATTAGTAGATACTGCAAAATATTCGGATCCTAATTCCATTGAAACTATGGAGTTGTATGGACCATGTTGGGAGCTAGCAAGAATTAAAATAAAAAATCAAGGTGTGAAAGCTGGAATGCCTGCCGACACATTGCGAGTGTTAAACTTCGCAGGATCCATTCAAATAAAAGTAGTAATTAATGGCGAAGAAGTGTTTATGCTATTCGACAGCGGGGCTTCTGATGTGCTTATTTCTAGAACTTTTCTTTCTCGCTTTACAGAAAACTCCCAAGTTCAATACTTAGATGAATATAATAGCTACAGTCTTGCTGATGGAAGTGAATTAAAAGTGCAAATGGCAATTGTTCAATCATTAGATATTGGCAAATACAGTTTATCCAACTTTAAAGTTGGGGTGGCAGAAGATGTCACTACTCCTCTTTTGGGTAAAAGCGTCCTAGACTTATTTTCATCTTGGACAATAAATTCAGAAAATCAATTAATACTACAGCCTTAATTATCTGCTGTAATTTGGAGCTTCCTTGGTGATAGTCACATCATGAGGATGGCTTTCTCTCATGCCAGAATGAGTGATTTGTGTAAAGCTTGCAGTTTGCAATTCTTCAATGGTTTTAGAGCCAGTATATCCCATCCCTGCTTTTAATCCTCCGATGTACTGATAAACCACTTCTGAAAGTTGACCTTTATAGGGAACTGTTCCTACTATCCCTTCAGGTACTAATTTGCTAATCTCTTCTTCAGCGTCTTGGAAATATCTGTCTTTAGAGCCTTGTTTCATTGCTTCTATTGAGCCCATTCCTCTATATGATTTTACTTTTCGGCCTTCATAAAAGGAGGTCTCCCCTGGGCTTTCATCTGTTCCGGCAAAAATGCTTCCCGCCATTATGCAACTTGCTCCTGCAACCATTGCCTTCACCAAATCTCCGCTGTATCGTATACCACCATCAGCAATAACAGGTACACCTGTTCCTTTAAGAGCTTCAGCACATTCAATGATAGCGCTCAGCTGAGGAACTCCAATTCCCGCAATTATTCTCGTAGTGCAGATAGAGCCTGGTCCAACTCCTACTTTAACAGCATCTGCTCCATTGTCAGCTAAATATTTAGCTGCTTCTGCCGTAGCAACATTACCCACTATTACTTGTAAGTCTGGGAATTCAGCTTTTACTTTTTTAAGCTCGTTTACAACCCCAGCAGAATGTCCGTGAGCAGTGTCAATTGCAATAACGTCTACTTCTTCTTCAACCAATCTTCTAACTCTGTCCATAGTGTCAGCCGTTACACCAACAGCAGCACCAACCATTAATCTTCCCTCATGGTCTTTACAAGCATTTGGGTGATAGCTAACCTTTTGAATGTCTTTATATGTAATTAGGCCCAACAATTTATAGTTATCGTCTACAACAGGTAGTTTTTCAATTTTGAATTCTTGAAGTATTGCCTCAGCCTCCTTTAAGTCTGTTCCCTCATGTGTTGTGATTAGGTTTTCACTAGTCATTATATCAGCAATCTTCGTTTTCAGATCAACCTGAAATCTTAAATCTCTATTAGTGATGATCCCGGTAAGGATGCCTTCTTTATTGATAATTGGTATTCCTCCAATTCTATTGTCCTTCATGACTTTAAGCGCATCTTCTAAGGTATGGTTCTCAGATAATGTGATGGGATCCTTAATCATTCCACTTTCAGATCGCTTTACCTTCTTAACCTGCATAGCTTGTTCTTCAATAGTCATGTTCTTGTGAACTATACCTATACCCCCTTCTCTTGCAATAGCAATTGCAAGATTTGCTTCAGTAACTGTATCCATTGCTGCTGAGACAATTGGAATATTAATTGTCAGCTTTTTGGTAATTTTAGTCTTAGTGCTAGTGTCTCTTGGTAGTACTTCAGAATACCTCGGTAAGATGAGAACATCATCGAACGTTAGACCTTGATAAGAAATTTTTGATTGATTGCTTTTTGACATGTGCAAATAAACTTTAGGTGCTCAATTTATTTGCCGCACAAAATTAACCTTATTGATGTATCTCGCCTAATTTATTTTACTTTGCCCCAAATACAACATTGAAAGAAATACTACACATTGACCATTGCCCTGTTTGCAAGGCTTCCGAGTTTAACACCGTATTAACTGCTAGCGATTGGTTGGTTAGCAAAGAACAATTCGATGTTCTAGCATGCAAAAACTGCAGTTTTCGATTTACTCAAGACGCTCCATCTGAAAGTAATATCGGGCCGTATTATGATACAGATAGCTATGTTGAACACAGCGACTCAAACAAAGGTCTAGTTTTTCAAATTTATCACTTCGGTAGAAAGCTGATGCTGAACCGCAAGCTAAAGTTGATTCGAAGAGCAAGCAAAGGCAAGGAATTGCTTGATGTAGGTTCAGCCTCTGGCTACTTTCTCAATCACATGAAAGTCAACAACTATGCAGTTACTGGAATAGAAATTAGCCCCAAGGCAAGAGAGTTGTGTAAGACCAAATTCAACATTGAAACATTTTCGCCAGAAGCACTAATAAACAACGATTTAGGCAAGAATTTCGATTTAATAACCATGTGGCATGTATTCGAACATGTTTATACTTACGACGAATATTTCAATTCGTTCAAAGCTTTACTCAATACTGATGGAAAGTTGTTAATAGCCATGCCTAACTATCGATGTTTAGATGCTAAGTACTACAAAGAGTATTGGAACGGTTATGATGTCCCTCGACATCTGTGGCATTTCGATCCAGAAAGCTTTAAAACATTTGCTGAAAATCGCGGTTTTACCATAAAAGAGGCAAAGCGACTGCCCCTAGATCCATTTTATAATTCTATGGTTAGTGCAGAGTATAAAACTAATTTTACATTTATCGGTTGGACATTCATTATCGGTTTAATGTCATATCTCAATTCTCTGTTTGACAAAAGCAAATCGAGTTCACTGGTTTATATACTCGAACGCAAGGATTAACGTTATTAACTTATGCGTCTAACGCTCATTCTCCTTATATCAATATTTTCCCTCTTCGCATCTGCTCAAAACAGTGATGAAGAACTTGCTGCACAGTATTATACAAACGGGGAATACGATAAAGCTGAAGCGCTTTATAAAAATCTTTTTAAGACGAATCCAAACTCCATTTACATTTATGAAAACTATCTAAATACTTTGATAGCGCTTGGCAATCAAAGTGATGCAGAAAGTCTAGTTAAAAAACAGATCCGAAAAGATAAACATGCGGTAAATTTCAAGATAGATCTTGGATACGTATATGAGCAATTTGAAGAATATAAGAAAGCAGATAGTTATTTTGATCAACTGACTGCTGAATACCTTGAGGACGAAAGTTCTATTTCGTATTTCGCGCAGGCATTATTGAGGCGGCAGTATACAGATCGAGCAATATTTGTCTTCGAAAAAGCAATACAGAGCTATGGGCTAAATTACTATTGGATGAGCCTGATCAATCTGTACAGAGTTAATGGAGATTTTAATAAAGCAACAGACCTGGGATTAAAAGTTCTATTGTCAGATCCAAGAAAACTAAACACTATTCAGTTTCAGTTTAGTTTAATAGGTGAAAACGAGAGTGCATTAGCATATCTACAGGCGGAAACTCTTAGTTATGCTCAAAGCTATCCAGACAATCATGTTTTTGATGAACTATTGATGGCGCTATACCTTCAACAGAAGAAGTATTCTGCTGCTTATCGGCAGGCAAAAGCCATGGATTTACGCAATAAGGAAGACGGTAGAAGATTAATACAATTAGCAGAAATTTGTGTGAGTAATAAAGCCTATTCAGTGGCAGAGTCTTGCTATAATAGCATAATCGACAAAGGTACTAAGAGCGTATTCTACGTAGATGCTGAGGTTGGATTATTAAACACTTTATACTTAAAAACTACTAGTGACTACAAGCCTAACACATTAGACATCAACAACTTAGTTGCTAAATATGAATCTTTTTTAAGCAAGTATGGCTATTCTTCTGCAACAGCCACCAGCATGAAAAGATTAGCTGATTTATATCTGTTTTACACCCACAATCCAAATAAAGGAATCAAGCTTCTTGATGAGTTAATCAAAGTGCCTCGACTTAGCCCATCTTTCTTAGCTGAAACAAAATTAATGCTGGGAGATGCCTATTTGATTATAGATGATATTTGGGAAGCCAAGCTTTTATATGGCCAAGTTGATAAAGAATTTAAAGAAGAAGCCTTGGGGCAAGAAGCCAAATTCAGAAATGCGCGTTTATCATATTTCACTGGAGATTTTGATTGGGCTAAGGATCAGCTTGAAATATTGAAGACAGCAACATCCCAACTTATTTCAAATAATGCATTGGAGCTATCTTTATTGATACAAGATAATACCGGTTTCGATTCTACGGAGGCAGCAATGAAGGATTATGCGCATGCAGAATTTCTTTTCTTTCAGAATAAATTAGACGAATGTCTCTTTGCTTTAAACCTTATCCCTTTCAATTACGAACAACACAGCTTAAATGATGAAGTTTTATACTTAAAAGCTCGTGTAATGGAACGAAGTGGTGATTACCTCAAGGCATTAGAATATTATAAAGAAGTTTATGAATCTTATTCTACTGATATACTTGCAGATAATGCAATTTTCAGGTCTGCTCAAATTCAGTTGAACCTTATGAACGATCCCCTTAAGGCGAAAGAGCTCTTTGAGAAGCTCATACTGGATTATACTTCAAGCCTCTTTGTTGTCGAATCTCGAAAACAATACGAGCTACTAAAAAACAACAGCCTTCAATAAGTTTTCTTTTCTTTGATGCTCTAGATGCTTAAGCTAACACGCATACTTTTAGGATTAATTGTACTCTGCTCCCTTGTGTTTATTTTAAACTTTTTTAAAGAGGATGTTTTAATCAATGACAGTGAAGAGTACCTAAATCTCGCAATAAATACCAGTGAGCAAGCTTTGCATTATGCTGGCGACTTGAACAAAACTGTGGATTATCGGCTGTTCAGTAAGCGTCCAATTGGCTATCCTTTATATATCTCGCTTTCCGGTTTCAATTTGCCAATCTTGGTAATCTTTACTCAGTGCTTATTAGTTCTGCTTTTGTTCTTTCTCGGTCTTGAAATTTTAAAGCAGCAAGGCCATCACAATAGGCGAGTGTTTGCGATATACTCTTTCTTTTTCATTAGCAGTTTGCCAATAGTATTTACTGCTCAGTTTCTCATGGCGGATCTGCTTCTAAGTGTATTGCTAGCTCTAATTGTTTACTACACCATGGTCTATTTTAAAGAAAAATCGAGACGATACTTATTTCGAATAGGCTTGTTGTGGATGTTTGCTTTGCTGTGCAAACCTATTGTTCTACCTAGTGTTATTATCGCCTTTGCAATTTTCATTTACCTCTTCATTAAGAAGAAAGAATTAAATTGGGGGTTAGTTATGCCATTGGCATTAGCACTTATAGTTTCACTTGCCAATTTGCAAAATACCGGCTATTTTCACTACAGCAGTATCTCTGCAATAAATAAGCTACATTATAATTCTAAGTTGCTGATTATCAACGAAACTGGCCTTGATTCCAGTTTGAATACCTCACAATTCAATCTAGCCATTCCTAAAGATAAAGAAGAGTTTCGCAATTATATAGAAATTGCTAATGGTCGAAGCCGATCAATCGTGATGAACAATAAGCTGGCTTATTTAAAGATTCACCTGATGGGCATACTAAAAAGCTTAATAGATCCTGGTCGTTTTGAACTCTATACATTTTGGGGAGAAGACACGCGCAATTTAAGTTTAACTGAACATATCTATTCAGGTAATTATCAGAAAGTTATAACTCATCTGAAGACAGGGGGTTTATTAATTTACTTTTTCTTTTTTCTACTTCTCTTAAGTCTTATTAAGGTTATTTCGGCGGCTATTATGTTTGCTAAGTTGAGGAACAAAAGCGTGTTGTTCCTGATGCTGATAGTGGCCTACTTCATTGGTTTAGCCGGCCCGATTGGTGCATTTAGATTCTTGTTGCCAGCTATTATTCCCTATCTAGTACTAGCAAGTATTGGTTTGAACAGGGGTTTAGAATTTCTCCAAAAAGGTTCGGTACGCTAGCACTTTTTCGCCGTATTTATCAATAGTTTTTTGCTTTAAAGCGGAAGCGTATTTCGCTTGATACTCTTCAAAATGTTTCCAATTTTCAAGTCTGTATTGTACTGCATAAGAATTATGTGCTTTGGTTGTGATATCTTCTATAATTTTAAAGAGTTCAGCTCTTATAAACAGTTGAGTATCTAAAACTTCTGGAATATGTATTTCATTTAGCCATTGAATGAATTCCTCTTCAATCTCAGGACTTACTGCGAGTGTTACGTTGTAAATTATCATTTATGCTCTAGGGTGAAATTGTTCAACTATTGATTTAAGATATGATTTGTCGAGATGGGTGTATATTTCTGTTGTAGTAATCGACTCGTGTCCGAGCATTTGTTGCACAGCTCTCAGGTCAGCACCTGCTTCTACTAAAACAGTTGCAAAACTATGTCTTAAAGTATGAGGGCTGATTTTCTTTTTAATTCCAGCTTCAGCAGCTAGTTTTTTAATAAGTTTAAAAATATGAACCCTGCTTAGTTTGCCGTTTCTCAAGTTTAGAAATAGCAATCCTTCGGAGCCTTTAGTTGGCTTTTGATGTAATCTTAAATCTTCTAAATAGAACTTTATTTGATCTAGGGTTTTATTGCCAATAGGCACCAAGCGTTCTTTATTTCCTTTGCCTAAAACTTTTATAAAACCTTCGTCGAAATATATATTATTCAATTGTTGGTTGACCAATTCAGTCACCCGTAAACCGCAAGAATACAGCAACATAACAATTGTTTTATCCCTCTCTCCTGCCTTCTTTGAAAGATCAATTTGCTCAATTAACTTACTAATTTCGTCGTGACTCAATACTTCAGGAAGATACTTAGGCAGTTTTGGTGTCTCTATTTGTTCTAAAGGATTCTTCTCAATTAGCTTTTCAGAAAGCAAGAATCTATAAAAAGTTTTTAGTCCAGATATAATTCTAGCTATTGATCGCTTATTTAATCCTATATCGTCGAGTTCTGTAATGAAGCTTACAATTTGCTTCTCACTGCAATTTTTGAGGCTTGTGTCTTGCAAATAGATTTCAAGTTTTTGCAAATCATCCAAATAAGAAGAAATAGTGTTGGGGCTAAGTGAGCGCTCTAGTTGAATATGAGATTTAAACTCCTCTAATAAATATTTATTGGCTTCTAAAGGCTTACTTCCTCGCATTGAAGAACTTCTTTATTATCCGCAGCATTTAAATTTATCAGAACTACCACAGAAGCATTATTCAAATTAATATGGCTTGGGATATCTAATGACCATTCTCCTCTGAGGTAGCGACCTTTTTCGGCGTCGAGGATTAGAGGTGCTCCATTGTAGGGGGTAAACATTTTTCGCAATACATGCTCGTGAACATAATCATGTACATCTCCTGTGTCTGAAGACTGCACTGCTTCCAAGTCATTTTCTAGAATCATCACACTTATAAATGTTTGACCTTCAATGGCTTCCATAAAGGTTATGTCTGCAGATAAGGCCAAGGTGCTATCATTTTCCTTTGTTAATGAAGTAGATAAGTTCACTTTAGATTTTAGTGCAAGTTCTGCCTGAACACTGCTTCCCCAAAGGAGGTAAGACTGGTTTATAGAACTTTGTCCGCTAAAAATTTTTCTGTTTACACCGCCACCAGGTAAGGGTGGACTATTATAGATATTAGTATACAGGTTTGTCGCTGCTTCCGTTCTCAGATCCAAATCTCCGCTATGAGGAGTTGTTAGGTTTTTAGGCTGCGAGGTGTATAGACCAACAGTAACTATTCTGTCCGGATTTTGCGATTTTAATTGTTTTGCTTTTTTGGCTGCATCTGGACAATTAGGGCAACGCACTCCTGTAAGGTCTTCAATAAGAATCATTTTATCCTGAGGAGGCTCGGACAAATTATTGATTACATAGGTAGAAACAATAAAAGGTTCAGTTTCAGTAAAATCTACAGGTGGCTTCACTTCTTCACAAGCGATAACACTAAGGATACAGATAAATGCGAATACACTTTTAATGCTCTTCATAATTCAAAAATACTCTTTCTATGAATTCAAATGTCAGCCAAGCTTAAACTTTTAGCCCTAAGCCTTTAAGCTCTTTATCTCTCAAAAAGCGCCATTCACCTCGCTTTAGTCCTCTTCTTTCAATATTGTGAAAGAGCACTCTATCCAGTTTTACTACCTGAACACCCACTGCTTCAAACATCCTTCTAATCACTCTATTTTTCCCTGAGTGAATTTCAATTCCATATCGAGGCTTTTCATCTTCATTTAAATCTACAAGTTTATCGAACATACTAATACCATCTTCTAGTTCAATGCCAGTAACTAATTGATTCATTTGTTCTTGGCTAATGTGTTCATTAAGTGTTGCTTTATAGATTTTTTTGATCTTTTTGGATGGGTGAATGAGGTTTTGAGTCAACTCACCGTCATTTGTTAAGATTAGCACACCTGTTGTATTTCTATCGAGCCGACCTACGGGGTTCATGTGTTTTAAGTCATCTGGCAATAGGTCCAAAACCGTTTTTCTATTGTTCGGATCGCTCTTGGTACAAATAGTGCCTTTTGGCTTATTAAGCAGTATATATTGTTTCTTCTCTGGGCTAATTAACTGATTGTTTACCAACACCTTATCTCTCATACTGACCTTATGTCCCATTTCTAAGACCACTTTTCCATTTACCTTAACTTTGCCTTCGGCTATTAGCTCATCAGCCTTCCTCCTGCTGCACAAACCAGACATAGAAATGAATCGATTTAAACGTATTGGCCCTGGGCTTTTACTTCCTTCTGCGGCCTTTTTTGACTTCACATCCGTTTTTTTCGTCTTTGTGTTTGTATTGCCAGCTTTCATACTGCTTTATTTTTTACAATTTTTGCAAAGTAAACTCGTTAAAATAGATAAGCCGAGATTAAATGCGAACACTGACCATTTTGTTGACAATTCTATGCCTGAAATTACAGGCAGTCACAGTTGCGCCAACAATTTTACGGGCTTGCATTAATAATGATGATTCTACTGTAACTATTAGTTGGACTGGGATTTCTGATGCTTGTGGCTCATTCTCAAAATATTCTTTGTATGAAAAGATTGCATCCGGCAGTTATCAGAAAATTGCGGACATTGGAAATATACTGATTAAGGAGCACAGCTATAAGCTAAGCGACCTGAATGCAGACAGGACATATTACCTCTCGGTTTTATACCTCTGTGATGGTGTTGACAGTATACAATCTGCCACTTTAAAAATTGACCAAAGTGCACCTTCACCTCCTACGGTGCTAGACTCTGTGAGTTTCGATATACCAACTCAGCAAATTGTAGCAGGTTGGACTGGCAGTTCTGCTTCCGACATAATGGGTTATAGACTATATCGCTATGCAGGTGGAATTAGCGATTCAACTGGAGAAACATCAGACACAAATTATACAGTAAGCACTGGCATCTCAGATGTTTTTAATGTTACAATATCAGCATTTGATAGCTGCAAACTATTTGCAAAAATTTCTGATCCGCATCGGCCCGTAATTTTAAGTGCTAGTATTGATAGTTGTCTTAAACAAATCTCCTTAAACTGGTCCCTCTATCAGGGCTGGTCGCAGATTGATTCTCAGGCTCTATTCATCAGTCGCAACCACCAAAACTATATACATGAAGAAAGTTTCAACGGTTCTACTTCCTCATTTACCTTCACCAACTTTCAGATGGGCGACACTATCTGCTTTTATATCCGTTCCTATACAGGAAATCCTAGAATATCTTCAACATCTAACATAGTATGCATAGAATCAAGAGCGCTAATTGAGCCTAACTTTCTGTATGTCAGACAGATAACCGTTGAAAACAATCAAGAAATTCGCTTAAATTTTGAAACGGATAAAACCCAAGATATTCAATCCTATAATTTATACAGAGCAACTAATAGTGGGGGCTATTCCTTGCTTGACAACATCACAACTACCAGCAATCTTTCATATACATACTTAGACCCTGGAGTAGATGTACATTCTAATTACTACAATTATTATGTTGTGGCTGTCAATAGCTGCGACATTGAAATCCTAGAGTCTAATCGCAGCAATTCCATATTGCTAACCCTAGACCAACAAGCAACATTCAATGCATACAACAATTGGGATGGCATGGTCGACAATTATGAATTTCAGATTCAAGCTCTGTCTAGTTCCACGTGGAACACTTCTACTGTGGTTGGGTCGGCAGGCTCTATAGTCTACGAAGACAGCGCTGCCTGTTATAGAATTAAAGCCAACGAAAATACCAACAGTTATGCTTATGCTGAAACCAGTATCTCCAACACTGTTTGCATAGAGCCTAGTTTAAGTGTTTATGTTCCTAACACTATCGTTCTAAGTGGTAAGAACAATCGATTCATCATAGTGGGCCAAGGTATAGACCTTGAGAACTCTGAATATGAAATTTACAATCGTTGGGGAGAAAAAATGGTCAGCAATCGTGTCGACCAAGCCTGGTACGGTGACTATATGGGAGAGCCAGTTCTGCCTGGCATTTATGTCTACATAATAAAAGTGCGCGGCCTTAAAGGCGAAAGTGAAACTCACAAAGGCGTTCTTCGCATCATAGAATAATGCAATATTTTTCAGATCATCAAGACTATACCATAGAAGAGCTATGTGTTGATCACAGAATTGAGTTTACTCAAAAAGATCTTAAGCTCAAGAAAGACGTCAGCTGCATATTTATCAGCGATGAGGCCATGCTGGCTTTAAACAAAAGCAGTTTGCAGCACGACTATTATACGGACATTCTGACTTTCGACTACAGTGACGATGACGATTATGAAACTTCAGAAATCTATATCAGTCTAGACCGTGTACAAGAAAACGCAAAACATTTTGAGTCCAGTTTTGTTGAAGAATTGCACCGCGTGATTATTCATGGACTATTACACCTAGCTGGATACAACGACAAGCTAGAAGCTGATCAAGTAAAAATGAGAAGCATGGAAAATCACTATTTAGATTTGCAGCGTTCCACGTGAAACACCAATTTAATTCATACGACATTATTGTAGTAGGCGGAGGCCATGCTGGCTGTGAAGCTGCGCATGTTGCAGCCACTCTAGGCTCTAAGACCTTGCTGATAACCATGAATATGGAGACAATAGCGAAGATGAGCTGCAATCCAGCCATGGGTGGAGTTGCTAAAGGGCAGATACTCAGAGAGATAGACGCTTTGGGTGGTATGTCGGCAATAGTATCCGATCACAGTACCATCCAATTTAGAATGTTAAATCGCTCAAAGGGGCCGGCCATGTGGAGTCCGCGTTCTCAGAACGACCGAGTGGTTTTCTCCTTGAAATGGCGGGAAATACTAGAAGAAAACGAGAATGTAGATTTCATACAAGACTCTGTTAATCAATTAATTATAGAGAATAATGCTGTAATTGGGGTTGAAACCGGACTAGGTCAAAAATTCTATGGTCAAAGTGTGGTTTTAACTAGTGGAACCTTCATGAATGGCTTAATGCATATTGGTCCAACACAACTCAAAGGCGGAAGAATGGGCGATAAAGCTTCTTACGGCATAACCGAACAACTGGTTTCCTTAGGTTTAGAGTCCGGTAGAATGAAAACAGGAACACCGCCGCGAGTGGATGGTAGAAGTTTGGATTACAGTAAAATGGACGAACAAAAAGGAGATGAGAATCCCGGACAGTTTTCATTCAGAGTTCCCCATAGTCTTAAAACACAAAGGAGTTGCCATATCACCTATACCAATGAGGCAGTTCATGATATATTGAGAAATCATCTAGACCAATCTCCTCTGTTTAATGGCACTATAAAGTCAATTGGACCTAGATATTGCCCTTCAGTAGAGGATAAAATAAACCGTTTTGCTGAGAGAAATAGGCATCAGATTTTTGTTGAGCCAGAAGGCTGGAATACAGTAGAAGTTTATGTCAATGGATTCAGCACTTCTTTGCCTCAAGAAGTTCAATATGAAGCCATTAGAAAAATAAAAGGCTTTGAACAGGTCAGAGTGTTTAGGCCTGGATATGCCATTGAATATGACTTCTTCTTCCCTACCCAATTGCGCTCAAATCTCGAGACTAAAGCTATTGACAATCTGTTTTTTGCAGGACAAATTAACGGAACGACTGGTTATGAGGAAGCCGCTTGTCAAGGTTTAATGGCGGGTATAAATGCTCATCTCAAAAACCATCAAAAAGATCCATTCGTGCTATCTCGCTCTGACGCCTATATTGGTGTACTTATAGACGATTTGATTAATAAAGGTACCGATGAGCCATATAGAATGTTCACTTCAAGAGCGGAATACAGGATACTTTTAAGACAAGACAATGCCGACATTAGGTTGATGCCAAAAGCTGCAGAGCTTGGAACCATTAGCGATGAAGACTTAAAGAAGCTAGGGCTGAAGTTGAGACAAAGAGACGAAGCCATCTCCTATTATCAATCAACTACTATACAGCCTAAAGAAATTAATCCAATACTCGAAGAATTGGGCACTCCCCCCCTTTCACAGAACTACTTTATTGATAAGGTGCTGTCAAGGCCACAGGTGAGAACAAAGGATCTCTTTAAAGTTAAAAGTATTGAAGAAAATCTTGGAAAATTCAGCGAACAGGCATTAGAGCAGGCAGAAATAGAAACTAAATACCAAGGATACCTAAAAACCGAAGCCGACAATGTGAAAAAGATGGAAAAACTAGAGCACATTAGAATACCAGAAAGCTTTAATTTTAAAAATGTTAATTCTCTATCTGCAGAAGCAAGAGAAAAATTGCAAAATATAAGACCTGAATCTGTTGGGCAGGCGAGCAGAATTAGTGGAGTAAGTCCAGCAGATATTTCTGTATTGTTAGTACATTTCGGGCGTTGATTAAATACTTACAATACCTCTTTTTATTTTGCATGGCATGTGCCTCTGTAGATCCTCCAAATGGTGGACCAACAGATGTTACTCCTCCAAAAGTAGTCTCCTCAAATCCAGATAGCGCACAAACAAACTTTAGAGGCAATACAATTGAAATTGAATTCGACGAATATGTAAAAACAAAGAATATTCAGAATCTACTTATCATTTCGCCTTCGCTTGGACAAACGCCTAAAACTGAGATAAAAAAGAAATCCCTTATCATTAGTTTTCCCAATGACACGCTTCAGTCTAATACAACTTATACTGTTTTGTTAAACGGTTGCATTGAAGACAATAATGAAGGCAATCCTATAAAGAACTATCAATTATTTTTTTCTACCGGTGAAACAATTGATTCTTTAGAGTATGAAGCGGTATTAATTAATGCGTTTACTAAAGAGGCCTGTGAAAACTGTCTTTTAGCGCTATATACTACACAAAACGACAGTGCGCCCTTAATCCAAAACCCCGTTTACCTAGCGCGTTCAAACGTACAGGGAAGAGCTAAAATTTCTCATCTTAGAGCTGCAAGTTTCAGAGCAATTGGAATAAGCGACGAAAATTCCAATCTAAAAATAAATGATGACGAAAGGATTTCTCTTTATAAATCAGTTGAAATAGTTGATAGTCAAAAAGTAGATACCTTTTACCTCTTTCCTTATATAAACTCAAAAGATATCAGTGCTAAAATTAGCAGATCTTATCCTGGGGTGTTAAAACTAGGATTCAATAAATCCATTGAAAGTACTAACTTAAAATTAAGTATAAATGACAGTTTGTACGATTACAGTTTCAACCTCAACAGAGATAGTTTAACATCTTATATTGATGTGAGTAAATCCGACACCTTTGCTGTTAAACTTATAATTGACAGTATAATACAAGAGTTGAGATATACACCTAAGTACTCAACTAAGCCACATAAGCTCTCAGCTAAATTTATCAATTCAAGTCAAATTAGCCTTCAGACTAAACACAAAATACGTTCCTATAGAGATGAGGCTATTAAGATTTACCGCGACAGTCTTGAAATAGAGGCTTCTTCTTTTAAAATTCAAAACAATGCTCTCTTAATTACACTTAAAAAGCCAATTGAAAATGGCATAAAAATTAAAACCGACAGCAATGCAATAACTGATTGGAATAATGATATTTCAGCTAGAGATAGCTTTAGTTTATTCCCAAGCAAATCCGAAACTTCTAATCTGAAGGTAGAATTCAAGTTTCAAACCCAATCTCAGTATATGGTGCAACTACTTTCCAATGAAAAAGTAATTCGTCAAGATACACTCAGTTCCGACACAGTCTTAAACTACAGTTCGTTAACAACGAGTAAGTACCGCATCCGTATAATCAAAGATGAAAATAGAAATTTTATGTGGGACAGTGGAGATTTTCTTTTAAATAAAGAAGCAGAAGAGCTGTACTTGTCTGAGTCCGTAGAACTGCGTCAAAACTGGGATAAAGAACTGATTATCAAATACTAACACAGTACTCAACAATTTGTTAATAAGCTTGTTGATAGTTCTTAATTAGTTTCAACAAATCAAAATTTTAGTCTCTTTCTATTAAACAAACTGAGATGTCAACCCTTTTTTAAACTTAGTCACAGCTTTTCTAACACAGGATCTATTAACATCAGAGTGTTATTAAAGAAATATACTTAGGGTTTATAAATAATCAAAGTATTAATAATCAGGTCATTAAATCAATTTTAACTGTTAGTAGTTTGTTAACTTGGGCAATAACAAATAAAATTTATCACATAATCACACAGTATTAATTACTACTATTAAATCTTTTAAATCTTATTATTTATTAATTGGTTCTGTTGATAATGGATTCATGAATTGAATAATGCATTTAATTTGCACTAGCAATGTTAGATAAAATTAATGCCATAAAAGCAGAAGCCGAAAAGTTCAAAATCACTAGTCAAGAGGAGCTAGAGGCGTTCAGGCTTAAATTTTTGGTTAAAAAAGGGCTTGTTAACGAAATATTGCAGGAGTTCAAGGAGTTTGCTGCTGAAGAAAAAAAGAAATTCGGGAAGGACGTCAATCTTTTTAAACTTCGAATTGAAGAAATTTATAATTCAGCAAAAGCAGGTTTTTCAGAAGATCAGGATAAAGGGTCACAACAAGCGGATTTTCCAGCATATTACAATGATTTAGGAGCTCGTCATCCAATAAGTTTTGTGATTGAACAGATGACATCAATTTTTGAACGTCTTGGTTTTTCAGTGAGCACTGGACCAGAGATTGAAGATGATTGGCATAATTTTTCAGCTTTAAATTTCCCTAAGAATCACCCAGCTAGGGATATGCAGGATACATTTTTCGTTACAGAAGATTATGCATTGAGAACTCACACTTCATCTGTTCAGGTTCGATTGATGGAAAATCAGAAGCCGCCGATTAGATCTATAATGCCAGGTAGAGTTTACAGAAATGAGGCCATTTCAGCGCGTTCTAACTGTTTTTTTCATCAAGTTGAGGGTTTATATATCGATGAGGGAGTTAGTTTCTCAGACCTCAAGCAAACGCTTTATCAATTTGTACAAGAATTCTTTGGCGAAAACACTAAAGTTAGATTCCGAGCATCATATTTTCCATTCACAGAGCCAAGTGCGGAGATGGATATTTATTTGGGATTGGAGTCGGAATCAGATTACAAGCTTACCAAGGGAACAGGCTGGCTAGAAATTTTGGGATGCGGTATGGTAGATGTCAATGTATTGGAGAACTGTAAGATCGACAGTAAAAAGTATACAGGCTATGCCTTTGGTTTGGGTGTCGACAGAATAGCCATGCTCAAATATGGGGTTAAGGATTTGCGAACTTTTTTCGACAATGACAAAAGATTCTTAGAGCAATTCAGCGGTTTATAGGCCGTTGGCTTTTTTAAACGAATCAATTCTTTCTTGATCAGACTTTATTAGGTCGTCGACTTTTTTTTCTTCTTCCAAGACTTTCGTTTCTTCATCGGTTGTTTGAGTATTACAAGCAAAGAGTGCAGTTATAGAAACAAGTAAAAAGGTAAAAAACAGTTTATTCATACAGTAAAAATAATCATAAAAAAAGGGACTCTTAGAGTCCCTTTAGATTTTTTGAATCTGCTAAAATTACTTAACAACTTCTTTAGCTGCGTCAACAGCCTCTTCAGCTTCTTCAACTGCATTGTCGATAGCTTCACCAGCTTGTTCAGCAGCGCCTTCAACAGCTTCAGTAGCTTCTTCCATTGTTTCTGTAGCTTCAGCTTCAGCATTTTCGATTGCTTCCTCAGCACCTTCTTCAGTGTTTTCAGCAGCGTTGTTACAAGCTACCACTCCGAATACAGATACGATAGCAAATAGAGCAATAATTTTTTTCATTTTACGCGTATTATAAGTTTTGAATTAATTTAAAGGCTGCGAATATAGGGAATATTCATACATTTTTACTTTTTTCTAAAAAATAATCGAATTGGAACACCCTTAAAATCATACTGTTCGCGAAGTTTATTTTCTAAAAAGCGCTTATAACTGTCTTGTATATATTGGGGTAAATTACAGAAAAAGACAAAAGAAGGGCAGGGGGTAGGAAGTTGTGTGACGTATTTGATCTTAATATATTTCCCCTTAACTGCAGCAGGTGGCTTGCGCTGTATAACCTCTAGTATAAAATCATTTAATTTAGAAGTTGAAATTTTACGCTTCATATTGTCTGACACTTCTATAAGCGACTCCAGAGCTTTTAGCACTCTTTTCTTGGTTAAAGCAGAAACAAAATGTATTGGAATATCAGTAAAAGGCGCAGTTTTTTCGTAGATATATTCAGTGTAATTCTTTACTGTATGCGTGTCTTTTTCAATAAGATCCCACTTATTTACTATAATGACTATGCCTTTTCCATTGCGTTGTGCTAAACCCAAAAGATTTAAATCTTGTGATTCAATTCCTCTTTGCGCGTCAATTACCAGAGCTATAACATCAACATTCTCAATGGCCTTAATGGCGCGCATTACCGAGTAGAATTCAATGTCTTCACTGACCTTACTTTTCTTGCGAACTCCCGCTGTATCGACTAAATAAAGATCGTGGTTAAAAGCTTTGTATCGAATATGGAGGGTATCTCTTGTAGTTCCAGCAATATCAGTTACTATATTCCTATCCTCGCCCAGAAGGGTATTGCACAAGGTTGATTTTCCCACATTTGGTCGGCCAACAAAAGCAATTTTCGGAATATCTTCTTCATAAAGACCTACGTCGCCTTGCGGCAAGTGTTTAACAACTTCATCCAGCAATTCACCAGTGCCACTTCCTGTGAGGGAAGAGATGGGAAACAATTGATCGTAACCCAGGGCGTAATATGAATTGGCCATAAAAGTTCTCTCATCGTTGTCGGCTTTATTAGCTACCAACAAAGTTGGTTTGCCCAATTTTCTCAGTATGTGTGCGAATGCAATATCAAGTTCTCCGGGGTCTGTGGTGCAATCGACCATAAACAAAAGCACATCTGCTTCAGCCATAGCAGCTTCCACCTGTTCTCTAATGTGTGTTTCAAAAATGTCAGTGCTCTTATCTACATATCCACCTGTATCAATTACAGTAAATTCAGTACCAATCCAATCACTTTTGCCATAGTGGCGATCTCTTGTTACTCCACTTTGGTTATCTACTATAGCCTTTCTTTGACCAATTAGGCGATTAAAAAGTGTTGATTTACCGACATTAGGTCTGCCTACTATTGCAACAATTCCTCCCATTTTATTTCTTTATGTATCCAAAGCGTTTAAGTTGTATTTCATCTTTTCTCCAATTCTTTCTAATTTTAATTGAAAGGGAGAGAAAGACTTTTTTCTGTATAAAGGCTTCTATACGTTTTCTTGAATCCGTTCCTAATTTTTTAATTGCTGCACCACCTTTGCCAAGCACTATAACCCTTTGCGAGTCGCGTTCAAGGTAAATGGTGGCGTAGATTTTATCGAGTTTGGTTTCTTCAGAGTAGTCTTCAACAACAACTTCAGCCGAGTATGGAATTTCTTTATTGAATTGACTCAGCATTTGGTCTCTAATTATTTCCGATATAAGAAAGCGAGTATTTTCATCAGAGATAATGTCTTTATCGTAATAAGCGGGATGTTCAGGGCTAAGTTCTTTTAATGTCTCCATTAATGAATCCATATTAAATGAATTTAATGCTGAAATCGGGTAGACGTATTTGGTATTAAATGCTTCTTTAACCTCTGCTATTTTCTCAATCACCAAATCTTGATCGGCCATATCTACTTTGTTAATAGCTACAACAATTGGAACATTATTTAGCCCCACAAAAGGCTTAAGGCTTTTGATTGCTTTAGGATTTTTGATGTCAAGAACAAAAAGAAGGATGTCTGCATCTTCTATAGATTCAGTGACAGCTGTCATCATGTGCTCCTGCAACAAATAAGCCGATTCTTCAATAATTCCCGGAGTATCTGAAAACACCAATTGATGATTGGGGTCGTTGTATATGCCCTTAATTCTGTGCCTAGTTGTCTGTGCCTTTTTATTGGTAATAACCAAAGACTCACCCAGTACAGAATTGAGTAATGTGGACTTTCCCGCATTAGGCAGCCCAATGATGCTTATGAATGCCGATTTAAACAAGGCGGCAAAGATGATTAAATTATTTGTGTATTAGGGAAATGAAATTTCTATTTCTCGTAGGTAGCAATAACATCTGCTGTGGTTTCGGTTGTAAAACCATTAGCCGTTTCAGAAATTAGGAGCTTAAACTTTACAATAATTTTTGAGCTTGAGGCCTCTATTACTTCATACAATTGCTCTGTATTGTTGCTGCCAGTAATCAAAATATCATCATTATCATCGATGTCCCAACTGCCATTGTCTGTGCCATTTATTGGAATTGATTGAGTGCTCGTTTGATTCGCAATAGTCACCGTCATTTTGCTGGTATAAGATGCAGTAGTGCTAAAGGTTTTGGGGTTCTCATTGAAGACTATAGTGCCTTGCACATTTTCTCCTACAGCAGTAAAGCTTCCGGTTTGAAAACCATTTATTTTGATTACGCCATTTTCTTGGCTGATGGCCTTAAGGCTCCAACTTCCTGGCAACCAATCTTCTATGGTTTCAGTGCCATTATTAGCTTTAGGATCTTCTACAATTACCTCTTTGCACGAGCTGAACAGGAGGGTAGCGAATAAAATGTATACAATGCTTTTCACATTACAATGGTAAGTATTTCAAGCTTTCAAAAAATCACGAATGCGTCAACATTTAGTAGGTTGAAATCTACATGTTGAGCGATATTGAAGCAGTGAAATTAGCCAGGTTTGAAAGACTTCTTCAGAATTGAGCAAAA
>CBDUMX010000002.1:0-35340 GCA_965368435.1 uncultured bacterium | reverse complement strand
GATATCAGATCGCAGCTGATTTTTAGTCTGTACTAGATTAAGTTCGTTAATTTCAGTGTTCAACTTTGCATTTTCATAAGACGTAGAAGTTCTAAAATTATTGAAGACTGGGACAGAGAGAGAGAGACCGACAGAACGCCCAAGGTTATTGTTTAGTTGATTGCCAAATGAACTCTGAACATACTTTTGAACAGGGATTAAAGAAAGTACCTCTTCATTTGTGGTTTTGGTATAACCAATAGTTGTTAGTTGAGTGCTTACTTCTGCCAATTCAATTCCCGTTTCTGAATAAACAGTATTTAAATTTCCATATGCAGATAATGTAGGATATCGCGAGGCCCCTACAACTTTTTGGCTTAGTTGAGATTCCAATACGGATAGCTCGGCCTGCTTGACCTCGGGCATATTTTGTATAGCCAAGTCATATATACTTGCAACGGACTCTTCTGTGTATTCGGGCAGTGTGTCTATGTCGATTAGTTTAATTTCAAATGGAGTATTATTATCTATTTGGAGTAGGTTTAACATATTGTTATATGCTAATTGAATTTGATTTTGAGCATTGATACTTTGCACTCTATCATTGGCGAGCTGAGCTTCCAATCCGTAGACAATGGCTTTATTGTCGAGTCCAGATGAAACTAACTTTCGCGCTCTCTCAAGCTGTGCTTCGGTAATTTCAACTTGAGCATCAGCGAGTTTAAGATTTTCTTCTGCCTGTATGATTTGTAAATAAGCAGTAGCAACAGATAAGCTAATCTGATTTTTTAGGGCTTCTTGGCCTTCACTACTCGCATCATAAGCAGTCTGTGTCTGTTTGATGCTGTTATTAATTCGGCCTCCTGAGTATAAAGTCACACCGCTAGTTAAAGAAAAGGCATTTGACTGTATATTTCTATCAATAAAAGTATTTGTAAAAGGGTCGATAGTTCTACCAATATTGTAATTATGACTTGCTGAGGCATTTAAATTGGGAAGTCTATTCCACTTAGTCTGAGTTAGATTGTTTTGTAGAATTTCAATCTGAAGTTCGCTTTGTTTGAGAGAAATATTGTTCTCTAAAGCATAGTCAATACAGTCTTGTAAACTCCATTGCTTGACCTCTTGGCTATAAGCCAATGAGCAAAATGCAAGAATTAATACAGATAAGATAAATCGCATATCCAAATGTAATGGCAAAGCGGCATCTAACTATTGCCCTTCGATTAATACGATAGAATAATGGATTATTACAATCTCTATTTCTTTAATTTGTAGCCTTGAACTTTAGCTATACTTTCGGAAAGTGGATTCATCCCAAGTTCATTTGGAGAATAAAAACGGAGAAGAAGCATGTCTTTATCACCTTTGATGATGGTCCACACCCAACAATTACACCATGGGTATTGTCGGTTTTGAAGGATTATGGTGCAAAAGCCAGTTTTTTTGTGGTTGGGGAGAATGCTCAAAGGCACCCATTAATTATCGACAATATAATTAAAGCAGGGCATAGCATCGGCAATCATACTCAGCATCATTTAAAAGGTTGGTCAGTTGAAGCTAAAGAGTACCTAGATGATATAGAAAAATGCAATGAATATATTCCACATACAGATCTATTTAGGCCACCTTATGGCCGAATTAATACCAAAGCCATTGCACAATTAGGGAATTATAAAATTGTAATGTGGGATAATTTAAGTAGAGATTATAAGAGCGGTTTGAATAAGTCTTGGAGTTTAAAGAGACTCATTAGAAATACTGTACCGGGAAGCGTAGTGGTGTTTCACGACAGTTCAAAAGCAGAAGAAAATTTAAGATATCTTCTGCCAAAGTATTTAGAGTACCTAAAGAATAAGGGGTATAAAGCCATAGCAATATAGTTGCGCATGTTAGGATTAGCACTACTCTTCACTGTATTAGCCAGTTTCTTTCTCATTCAAATTCTAAGTTTGTTTTGGATACTTGCTGATGTTGAGAACGGACGCTTAGTTTGGATAACTAAGCAAACTAAATTGATTGCTCAAGAACATGAGAACTGGCCTGCTGTTAGTATTTTACTAGCAGCCCGTAATGAAGAACACCAGATTATCAGGTCCTTAACTTCCATACTTGAATTAGATTACCCGATCGACAAGTTACAAGTTTTAATTGGCGATGATATGTCGACTGACAAAACCGCTTCTCTTATAGAAGATTTTATCAAGGACTATGAGCATATTAAATTGTTCTACATCACAGAGAATATGGGAAAGGGTAGAGGTAAAGCCAATGTGCTTGCTCATCTTGCGCATGAAGCCAATGGGGAATACTACTTCATAACGGATGTAGACGTGGCGCTACCGAAGCAATGGATAAAGGGCATGTTGAAGCAGTTTGAGGGAGGGGTAGGTATTGCTTCTGGTATTACAATGTGTGAGCGCGGTAAGTTTTTTGCCAGCATGCAGAGCATAGATTGGTTGCATTTCATGGGTTATATTAAAGCATTCGCAAGAGTAGGTGTAGGCAGCACTAGCGTAGGAAATAATATGGCTGTAAGGGCAGAGGCTTATTGGGAAACTGGGGGATATGAAAATATAGATTTTTCTATAACTGAAGATTATAAACTATTTCAACAAGTATGCGCTAACGGCTGGAAATGGTCCAATGCTTTAAGCCAAGAAACATTGGGAATAGCAAAGCATTTGTCGTCGCCAAAAGAAATGCTTCATCAAAGAAAGAGATGGTTAATCGGTGCCCGCGAACTTCCTTTAAATTGGAAGCTTATGATTATTTTATACGGATTATTCATACCTGCCTTGTTAGCATTGTTCATAATCAATACTAATTTGGCTTTATTGACTTGGTTTTTAAAATTAATGGCCCAATCCATATTTATAACGGTACTATGCCTTAAACTTAAAGTCAAGCCTTTTACTTTTGCTCAATTAATAATGTATGAGTTCTACGTTTTAGCTGTGACCTTTACAACAGCAGTTTTTTATTTCCTTCCAGTTAAATCTAGATGGAAAGGTAGAGTGTACAATAGTGCTTATTTAAAAGAATAAAATGTTTCCTAAACTGATAAGTATAAAAATCCCCGAATGGCTACAATGGCTATTGCCAGCAGAATTAACAGTATACAGTTATGGTGTTATGATTGCTCTTGGAATACTGGTAAGCTTCATTGTAGCATTGAGGAGAGCGAAAAAATTTGGTGTTGATTCGGATCAATTAAGCAGTTTGTTCATATGGGTTGTTTTGGCATCTTTTATTGGAGGTAAATTGTTCTTTTACTTTGAAAATCCGCAGAAATACTTTTCGGATCCATCATCTATGTTAGATGCTAGTGGAGGTGGCTTTGTGTTTTACGGTTCGCTATTGTTTGCCATTCCAACCATTTTTTGGTGGTTAAGAAGTAAAAAAATCCCAATTCGCCCATTTTTCGACATACTGGCAATTGTAGGTCCAATAGTCCATTCTTTCGGAAGAGTCGGTTGTTTTCTCGCTGGATGTTGTCACGGCAAGGCCTGTGATAATATTTTAGGGGTTACATATAGTCATCCAGACAGTTTAGCAGATCCACTTAATGTGGCTTTGCATCCAACCCAGTTGTACGATATAGCGGTGAACTTAATTGTCTTAATTGTTGTTCTGAGTTTAGAAAAGAAAAAGAAATTTGAAGGACAATTGTTTTTGGTCTATCTGATGATTTACGCAGTAGGCAGAACAATAGTAGAGCTGTTTAGAGGGGATGAAGCAAGAGGATATGTCATCGAAAATGTTTTATCTCATTCTCAATTTATTGCCATATTAATTATAGCTGGCTCACTTTATTTTTGGAAGAAGTGGGTAAAAGAGCTAAAAGATTAGACGCAGATTTCTATTGATCTATCGTATTGTATGATATAATTTTTGTCGTACATCAATTCTCCATCAACATGAGCGGGAATAACTTGTTCTGAATAAATAGCATATTGTTTCACCCTTTTGTAATCTACAATTGGCATATTGAGATGATTGCCATTTTTCAACTTAAGAATATTGAGCCAGCGATCCCAAAACCCTATTTTTTTCACAATAACCAGTTCTAAGAGCTGATCATCGAGCTCTGCTTTTGGTGCTATTAAAAAACCTCCACCAAATCTGTCATTGTTCGCCAAACTGAGTAAGAATACATCTCTTTTACTATCTTCAATTTCCAAAACAACTTCTTTCCAACCGCTTATTATTCTGACGATAGCATACCAATAAGCTAATTGTTTAGGAATTCTCTTAGACCTATAGGCCTCTACGGTCTCGCAAACAGCGCCGTCAAATCCAATTCCAAAACTCACTATGAATCTTTTGTTGTTGCAATTGAAAAGGTCTATCTTAACTGTATTGTCTTTGAGAATGGTGTCAAAATGTTCACTGACGTTTTTACTTGGAGAAATTTTAGACAAGAGATCATTACCTGTACCGCAAGGTAAAACATGAATCTTATAATCTTTTTTACCAATAGCGTTGATAACAGCATTAATAGTGCCGTCGCCTCCGAGTATGCTTATAGTGTCGAATTCCCTGTGAACTAATAGCTTTTGAATATTTTCTTTATCGTTGATTCCGGTAGTATGATACGGGAAGAAAAGTATGTCATTGTGTTTTAGGAATCTGAAAAACTGACTGTAAATTTTATTAGCTAAGCCATTACCGGCAATAGTATTAATAACAACTAAAATGTTTTTACTTTGAATTGCCATCTATTTTGAGGAACCAAAGTAACACAATTCTTGTAACTTTGAGGCCATATCATATGAAAAAGATTACGTTGGTTGGTGGTGGTCTTGCAGGATCATTAATGGCTGTTTATTTAGCCAAAAGAGGATATCAGGTAGATGTTTATGAGCGAAGACCGGATATGAGAAATGTTGAAATTCCTGCAGGAAAATCTATAAACCTCGCACTATCAACAAGGGGTATTAATGCTCTTTCTAGAGTAGGATTAAGTGAGGCTATCCTAAAAAAAGCAATTCCGATGAAGGGCAGGATGATGCACAGTACTGAGGGTGAGCTCTCTTATCAGCCATATGGCAAAGATGGTCAGCATATTAATTCAGTGTCTAGAGCTCATCTCAATGTACAGTTATTGGAATTGGCAGATGAAAATCCTAATGTTCATTTACATTTTAATATGAAATGCACAAAAGTGGACTTAGAGAATGCTAAATGCTGGTTTAAAGATAAAGAGGGCAATAGTGTAGAAACCACAGCCGATGCTATAATCGGAGCTGATGGTGCATTTTCAGCTGTGAGAAACAGAATGATGAGGAATGCACAATTCAACTATTCGCAAGAATATTTACCAGTAGGTTATAAAGAACTGTGTATCAATCCAATAAATGGCGAATTTGCTTTGGATCCTAATTGTTTACACATATGGCCTCGCGGTAAGTTCATGATGATAGCCTTACCCAATCCCGACAAATCTTTCACTTGTACCCTGTTTCAAGAATACGAAGGTCCAAGTAGTATTGATAGCTTAGAAACGGATCAACAAATTCTAGATTTTTTCAAGCTACATTTCCCAGATGCTGTTCCTCTGATGCCCGATTTAGTGCAAGATTTTAAAGAAAATCCAACAGGTAGTCTAGTAACAGTACGCTGTTATCCATGGAATAAAGGAAAGGCAACGCTTATGGGCGATGCTTGTCACGCAGTGGTACCGTTTTATGGTCAAGGGATGAATTGTGCTTTCGAAGATTGCGTTGTGATGGCCGAGTGTTTAGATGAATTTGAAAATTGGGATGAAGCAATGCAGGAATATCAAGAAAGACGCAAAACCAATGCCGATGCTATTGCGGATTTGGCTATACAGAATTTCACTGAAATGAGTGATTTGGTTGCTGATGATGAATTTTTAGAGTACAAAAGAGTAGAACACGAATTGAGCGAACTCTATCCAGACTTCTTTAAGTCTCAATACGAAATGGTTACCTTCACAAATATTCCCTACCGCGATGCTTTAAATATTGGTGCTAGAAATACGGTAAAGGTCAAGCAATTAATTAATGAAAATCATTTGGATAAATTAGAAAACAGAGACTTTATAGAAAAGTGGTTTGCTGTTTAGTTGATTTTTCTGTGTCAAAATCTGAACATAATCTTTAGTCTGGGGATTGCTATCTCCTAGTTTTAAAGGCATTTACTATCTTTGTTGAACTACACAACTACGTTGATGTCTATATATGCCAAGAATTCTCTTCATATTACTCTTTTCTTATAGCTGTTTTTTTGCATCAGCACAATGTCCAAACCTTGTGATAAGTGCTTCTCAAGTAAGCTATTGCCATTCGGATTCAGTAAAGTTGACAGCTAGTAATGTTCCGGGAACTGCTACTGTGGAATGGAATTATGGTCTAGGTTTCGACACAGGCACATCTAATTATGCCTTTGTGAGTTCAGTTTACAATTACATCAATGTGAATTTAAGGCTGACACTCAGCAATGGTATGGTCTGCAATTATTCTGTAGACAGCATAACATTCATAAGACCTCCTCTTGCTCCGCAATTTTCAGCCTCGAGAGTAAAATTATGTACTGGTCCTGATACAGTTGTGCTAACCGACTTAACACCTAAATCTGCCAATAGAAACTGGGTAATAAATGGGCAAACGTTTAGCAATAAGCCAAAGACTTCAGTAATTAGTGTCAATAGCTTAGGATTAATTGATATTAGCTTGGTTGTTGATGATAGTTTTGGCTGTCGGACAGTAGGGAATTTCTATGATACTCTGGTTGTGTATCCCGACATTAATTTAGACTTCAGCAACGGTAATCCAAACCACTGTGTTCCGTATTCAACTTCCTTTACTGCAAGTTATACAGGAAATAATATTAATACCCTAAATTGGAGTTTTCAGGGTGCTGATAATCCAAGCTCAAGTGCTGCGGTTGTTTCGGCGGTTAACTATAGAACAGCCGGTACGTTTGATGTAACATTAACAGTTACTACAAATAATGGTTGTGTTTACACCTTATTAAAAGAAGACTATATTGAGTTAGGTCAGACGCAAAATTTATCAATCTCCATTCCGAAAACAGTTGGATGTTTAAGTGAGTTAATTAGGATTTCACAGACGAATTCGGTAACAGGAGCATTTACTTGGACCGCCACACCTGGAACTATAGTTGCGAAAAAATCAAACTATGCAGATGTTGTTTATCGCGATACAGGTTATCACGATGTCAACTATAGATTAAACCACAATGGATGTATAAGCCAAATAAATGTAGATTCTATCATTAGAATCAGAGGTTCAAAAGCAGATTTTAGTTTTACAGATAACATATACTGTGATACTCCACATATTATCAATTTGATTAATGAATCAGATACCACAAGTGCTGGTATCGGTGGTTTTGTATGGAATATATACTTCAGTGGGAATGACAGTTTGTTTTTGACATCAACATCCAAGGATTTAACGGTAACTCTTGACAGTTTTCCTGCAATTCTCAATGTAGAACTAGTGGCAACTGATCTGTTGGGATGCAGTGATACAGCCTTTGAACAAGACTTAATTAGAAGTGAACCCTATGTCATAGATGTCAGGCCATACCCTTTAATTGCTTGTCCCGGTTCAAATATTATATACCAAAATAGGACTAAAAATGCAGCACCCAGTTCTATTGAAAGTTATAATTGGACTTTTTATACTCCAAACTTTGCATCTGTTCATTCAACCTCAACTAAAAAGAATCCAGGAGTTACTTATAATGACACAGGTTATTATGGATACAAACTAGTTGTTCAAAACACTGCGGGATGTAAAGATTCATTAATAGCTGATAGTATTATTAGGATAGCAGAAGTGAGCCCAGACTTTACAATAAGCGATACTATTATTTGCTTTGGTGATTCTGTGCTTTGCGTTGCGAATAGCAACCCTCCAGAAGCTGATTTTTTGTATGATTGGACCTTAACCGATAGTGCTGGGAATCAAATCTCAACCGGAAACGACACAACATTTAGTGCGAGTTTTGACTTGCCAGGAATATATACCATGAAGATGCGTCATAGGGTTTTCAGCTACCAAGTGATGAATGTATGTTTAGATTCAATGGAGAAAACTGTATATGCAAATGGAGCAGTTGGAAATGTAATCATAGATACTAATTCTGGTTGTGCACCGCTGACCATTCAACCCTATTTCGAAGAATTAATTAATATACACCAGGGTGATACTTCACAGGCCTTGCAATTGAATTGGAGTATTCAGCCTAATGCAACTGTTGTTTCAGAAGCAACAACCTCGGCCAATCCAAAATTTACTTTGTACGATGAAGATCTCTACAAAATTTCTGTATTTACAACAAATTCTGTTGGCTGCGGTTTCTATGATGAGAAAGGTGCAAACATAAGAGTAGGTGTTTTGGCCAAGTTTGGTCCACCCAACAGTTCGTACTGCTTAAATCAGCATTTTACGCTTTGGAACAGATCCGAAGGTTTTCCAACTAATCTACAGTGGATAGTGAACCCGCCTGGACATCACAGCATTGATTCATTGGATTTTGATAATTATTCTATTGCGTTTGACAGTGTTGGAACTTACGAAGTGACGCTAATAGCTAGTAAAGACAATCAATGTGCTGATACATTTAGCCATCAATACTCTATAGTTCCGTTTGCTGCAGATTTTGCGGTTAGAGATAGTTTATTAGAATGTGCTCCTCAACTTACAGAGTTTTATAATCGCTCAACAAATGCAGATTCTCTGCTCTGGATTTTTGGAGATGGGAATACATTGTTAAATGACACTTCATTCGTTAGTCACACGTACACAACAAACGATAGTTTTAATGTTACATTAATAGCAATGAATAATTCCGGTTGTTCAGATACAATTACTAAAACCAATGCGGTTGTTATCAATGGCCCTAAACTGGATGTCAGTGTAGCTAATGCAGTTGGTTGTGAACAACTCTTGGTGTCTTTTATCGACAATTCAAATGGCGCTGATTTATTATTCATAGATTATGGCGACGGAACGCCACTAGATACTGGTGTAAATTGGTATCATCAATATGTAGTACAAAATGGCGACAGCGTGCAGTACTATAGCCCAACCCTCTATGGAGAATCGGTAAATGGCTGCATGGCTTCATTGCGCTTGGACAGTATTGTTAAGGTTTACAGCAAACCTCTTCCGATGTTAAATGTAATGCCAGATACTGCATTATGCCTAGGAAGTGAACTTAAGTATAACAGTGCTAGTGGATTTACAGATAGTGTTAAATGGTATTTAGATGATGTCTTTATAAGTTCCAATACCAGTGATTCAACATTAATGAATGCCATTGGGTATCATCAGCTAAAACTGGTAAGCAGGAATGACTATGGTTGTGTTGACAGCATCGGACAAGAGATATTTATTAAAGATATTCCCCAACTGACTTTTGATACTTCGTATTTGGCTTGCTATAATGCATTGTTTAGAAAAGAAGTTATAGCCAGTGGTACGCCAATGAGTGCAAACTATACTTGGGATATGGGTGAAGTTTCTAACGCCAATAATATTCAAAGCTCAGCAAATGCTTTTGCTGAAATTAGTTATCAAACTTCTGGACCTAAGCGCATTCTTTTGGATGTATTATTTGCGAACGGATGTATTCGCTCGGATTCAAGTATGGCCTTTGTAATTGGACCAGATAGCCTTCCTAATGTCGCTATTAATTATGTGACAGTTAATAATGCTGGTGGGGTAGATATAGCTTTCAATAGCTCAAATTATACTTATTTCGACTCATATGAATTTCAGAAGAATGGCAACTTCTTAAGTTCTGTAAATTCACAATCTACTTCTGCAATAATAGACCCTGCAATTGTCAGTTCAGGAAATCAATACTGTTACAGCATTGGGGTTCGAGATATATGTCAGAACAGCTATACAAATGCTCGTTCTCATTGTGCAGTAGTACTGAGTTCAAGTAGCCTAGTGCACAAAGAAATTCTCTTAGAATGGACGCCATATGTAGGATGGGATAGTGTGCTTCGTTATGAAATATACAGAAGCACCCAAGGATCTCCTTTTGGTCAAATCTCCTCTGTTGATGGCTCAATACTGCAATACATAGATACCAATCTTTGTGAGGATGATTACTCGTATTATGTTGTAGCTATTCAAGACAATGGACCATACAATTCTAAGAGCAATACTGTTACGCAGACATCTCTCTATATTCCGAATACCTTAAATCCTTCTGTTCAGCTAGCAACTGTAAACAAACAAGAAAATATTGAAGTAAGATGGAGAGCTAGTGCATATGAATACCCTATGCTGTATGAGATTAAAAAGTTTGAAAATTCATTGGGGAATGAAGTTGATGTATTTCAGTTGACAGATACCTTCTTGTATGATGCCAATGTGATAACAGCGGAAAACAATTATTTCTATACCATAAGTGAAATAGATCAATGCGATAATATTATTATGGGTGACAGGCATGCCAAAACAATTGTATTAACGGGTAACTTTGAGAATGGAGGTATCCAGCTAAGATGGTCTGATTACGAACAATGGCTAAATGGAGTAGACAAATACGAAATTGTTGTTAGAGAATTTGGTGTATATAATCTTGTAACCACAGTAGGTGGTAATACAACTCAATACTTAGATAAAGCATTGCATCAAGAGGAGGCAAATGGTTTATACGCGTATAAAGTTCGTGCGATAAACATTGACGGCGACACTAGTTATTCTAATATTATTCATGTCGGTGGAAGTCCAATTGTGTTTATCCCTAATGCATTTAGTCCAAACAAAGACGGTATAAATGAAACCTTTAAACCTAAAATGAGGTTTACTGTAAGCTCAACGGAAGATCGCCCTACAGACTATGAATTAGACATTTACAACAGATGGGGTCAGCTAGTATTTCATACCTTAAATAGGGATGATGAGTGGGATGGAACCTATAAATCAGAGCCCGCACAACAAGGTGTTTATTTCTATCAGCTAAAAGTAACTGACAATACTGGACGATCTTATTATCACAAAGGAACAGTTACCCTCTTGCGTTAATCTATAAGAATTAATTTCTGAATATCCGTTAATTCTGCTGTATTAATCTGCAAGAAATATGTACCAGCAGGTAAATCTAGATTTAGTGAAATCTTCTTTGTTCTGGCAAAATCTTGTTCAAAATGTAGTTGACCAGAAACACTAAAAACTTTAACATTTAGTGCATCTATCATTTGCTTCAAGTCGACATTAATAATTCCTTCAGAGGGATTAGGATATATATAAAACTGTTCTTCTATCTCATGCTTTTGATATCCAACACTTGCGTCAACAATCACAACTGAAAAATCTTCAACTTCTCCTGATTCGGTACCACATGGGTTTGGACTATTGTCCCAGTATTGATTCCTAACTCGCATTCTTAGAGTGTCACCAATTCTAGCATCAGACGGAACAGTGAATTCTCCACTGCTTAAATGCAAATTATCTAGGGGACCCATTTCAATCCACTCAGACTCATCAAAAACTCCATTATTATTAAAATCTATCCAAGCTGCCGTGGTGTCGGGGTCCCAATGAAAATTAAGGCCGATAATTAAAGTATAGCTTGAATCCTTTTTTAGTGTAATTACTTCTGAGCTAAAGTCAGCATAGTATTCCTGCTCACTTGATTTCTTATAATCATTAAGTTCAACATAATCAATGTAATCTGCGCCAGTGCTAAAGTCGCCTATCGCCGAGCAATATTCAAATTCTTTCACTTTATACATGAATCTAAAGGTCTCGGAGGTATCTCCATTTTCGCCTACAGCATATACTTTAAAGTATATATTAGAATTGACTTCTGCTAAAGGTAAACTATTATCAGAAATCCACGTACTATCAGAAAGTAAGCTCATAGATAATGTTTGATCTAATGAAATATTGTCTACTGAATATCTGATAAAAGCATTGGCTAGTGTGCCTTTGTATGAAATGGTTGATTTTACGAATTGCTCAACTCCTTCAGCTGGAGATGATTTAGTAGGAGGATCAGTAATTGAGGTGGTAAGAATTGAGGGGTAATCCTCTCTTCCCAACGTTTCATATTCCCATAATCCACGTCCCCAAGTCACAGCTTTAAGGCGGTTTGAGCCTTTGTGAATTTCAATTTCTCTGACGCTTACATTTGGCAAATTGGTGCTGTATAGTGTCCAATTGGTGCTTGACAATGATTTATAGTAAACTCCTATCTCTGTGCCCAAGTAGATGTAGCTTGAATCTGTTTTGTCAATAACTGCGTGGTGCACTGGCATATTGCCTAGATTGTATGTGATGTTTTGCCAGCTTTGACCTTGATTGTAGCTAATAAAGACCTTACTATTATCATTATAGTAACTAGCATAAGTTGCAATGATTGTATTGTCGTTATTTGGGTCGAAGTTTAAACTGCTTACATACTGATTGGTTAAAGTATTCGTAATGTCCGTAAACGAACCGCCCGCATCTGTGCTTATTTTTATAGTATTTCTCCTACTTACAATCATTATGTCGGGATTGTTTTGGGCAATGGCAGCATTGCCAATTACGCCACCGAGATTTGGCAGTCCATAAATAATAAAGTCTTCTCCGAAACTGTCAGATTTGTAAATATTCGATCCGAAATGATATATACTCATATGTTCAAATGGATCCATTAACATTGGTGCTATCCAATCAGCAAAGCCTGAACCATATTGAGGATTACCGAGGCCCTTACGAGATTGGCCGCCATCTTTAGTAACGCTTCTCTGGCCGTATTGCCAACTGCCAATCATCCAATCGTCGTTCAGAGGATGTATTATCGCTTCCATACCATCGCCTCCATTCCATTCTATCCAGCCATTTTCGGTAATAATGGATGTTCCATTATCTTGAGAACCACACATTGCTCTATACGCGTTACCTTGACAAACACCTAGTCTGTAGTTCTCGCGAATTCCAGTGCCATTATTGAGCTTGGTCCAAGTTGTTCCCACATCATTACTCTTACAGAAATAACCATCGGTGCCTATATAAAACCGACCATTTAAACACTCTAGTGTTCTGATATCTGCGTGAACATAGGAGTTGCTTTTTGGTGCAGACCATTGGGTAACTTGGGTGAAATTTTTGCCTTCGTCTTTACTAGCCTCTGTGTCTACATAACCATAAAGCATTAGGTTGCTATCCAAGTCTGATACAGCAAATCCTCTGCAACTTTCATTTGGATTAGAGATAAATGTAAAATTTATACCTTGATCGGTTGATTTCCATATTCCATCTGTAGAAGCAACATAGACAAGATTGGCATTTGAAGGACTTACACTGATGTAGCTTGTAGCATTATTCCCACTGAGAGTGCTAGAATAATTAAAGTTGTTTCCTCCATTTATTGATCTAAGAATTCTTGATTTTGAGTTGTTGTTAAAACAATAAATTATATCGGGATTTGAAGGATGAAATTCAATGTCTGTAATGACACCTCCCGACACCACGGTCCAGCTAGTTAATGAAGGGTCAGATTTATAAATCCCACTACTTGTGCATATAAATACTGTATTAGCGTCTAGAGGGTGATAGGCTATTTTGTAAATTCTGAAGTATGTACCGCTAAGACCACCTTTGCCTAAGTTGTCAGCGTTAAAATCTGTGATTGCCCAATCAAAACCTCCGTTTGTTGACCTGTATATACCATGAGTAATGCCATTGTTTGCATTTTGAACATTGATAAGTACAGAGTCAATATTGCTAGGTGAAACTGCAATAGTATTGACACCAGAAGCAAGTAGATAATCTGTTGTATTTAGCCAGTTTTGTCCTTCATCACTTGTTCTCCAAAATCCACCACTTCTAGAACCTAAGTAGATCTTATTGCTATCAAGGGGGTCAACATAGAAGGTTTCAACCCTGCCTATACCAGCGGAATAATGAGAGGTGATATTGTCAGCGTCATAAGGCCCTAAATCACTCCATCCATTGGGAAAGCTTGTTTTACTGAGATAAGTGTAAGTAGGTAAAAATTTTTCGAATGCTTCTATGGCTATGAATTCATTCGCGCTCAGGCGGTTACCACTAGGGTAGTATTTAGGTTCATTGAAATGCTTCCATCTCAAATAACCTATATATCCAGAACCTTTTCCCTTGTCATGGGTTTCGAAATAGCTCTCCGCAGCATTTACTACCTCATAAAAATTGTATGATGGGTCGACCATCATATCTTTATAGGAAGTTTGAGCAATGCTGCTAAGCGCAGCCGATAGGATGATGCTAGTAAAAAATAGCTTTCGCAATACGATCATCCGTCAAAAGTAGCAAAGCTAGGTGACAATTATGTCAGCGCATATCCATTAGTCTTGGGCAAAGTATTTAAAAAAGTAAGGAATGGTCTCAATTCCTTTATAGAAATTAAACAATCCGTATTTTTCATTTGGAGAGTGAATTGCATCGCTGTCAAGGCCAAATCCAAATAATACGGTTTTTAGTCCAAGTGCCTCTTCAAAAAGTGCAACTATGGGAATACTTCCACCACCTCTTGTAGGTATAGGTTGTTTGCCAAAAGTCTTCTCCATTGCTTTAGCCGCTGCTCTATAGGCCTTGCTGTCTGTTGGAGTTATTGCAGCTTCACCACCGTGGTGCGGTGTTACTTTTACTTTTACAGCTTTTGGGGCTATAGATTCAAAATGATCTTTAAAAAGTTTGGTAATGTCGGCCGACTTTTGATTGGGCACAAGACGCATCGAGATTTTTGCATAGGCTTTACTAGGTAGAACAGTTTTTGCGCCTTCACCAATATAACCTCCCCAGATACCATTTACATCTAAAGTTGGTCTAATACCTGTTCGCTCAATAGTGCTAAACCCTTTCTCGCCCATCACATCATCGATATCGAGTTCCTTTTTGTATTCTTCAAGGCTAAAAGGAGTTTTCGCCATGGCTTCTCTATCTGCCGCACTTACCTCTTGTACCGCATCATAGAAACCGGGAATAGTGATATGTCTGTTCTCATCATGAAGACTAGAAATCATATCACAGAGAACATTTATTGGGTTGGCTACTGCGCCGCCATATGTTCCTGAGTGTAGATCTATTTTTGGTCCAGTAACTTCAACTTCAACATAGCTCAAACCTCTCAGTCCAGTGTCGATAGAAGGGATGTCATTTGCTATCATGCCGGTATCAGAAATCAGGACGACATCTGCGGCAAGTTTTTCCTTATTTGATTTTACATAAGGGCCTAAATTGGTTGATCCAACTTCTTCTTCACCTTCTATCATGAATTTCACATTACATGCTAGAGTGTTGGTTTGCATCATACTCTCAAATGCTTTGAGATGCATATAGAATTGCCCTTTGTCGTCGCAAGCACCTCGAGCATAAATATTGCCATCTTTAACTGTAGGTTCAAAAGGAGGTGTATTCCAAAGTTCATCTGGAACAGAAGGTTGAACGTCGTAATGCCCGTATACTAAAATAGTCGGTTTGCTACTATCAATAATTTTTTCTCCATATACTATAGGATTGCCTGCGGTCTCTTCTAAAGTAACATTATCTGCTCCAGCTTCTTTGAGTTTAGAAGCAACAAATTCCGCAGTTTTTCTTACATCCGCTTTATAGGCTGAATCCGCGCTAATGCTTGGAATTCTCAATAAGTCAAATAATTCAGACAAAAATCTATCTTTATTGTTTTCTATATATTCTTCATGTGTCATACGTCTGGCGAAATTAGAGATAAAGGCCCTTTAAAACCATTTTTAGCACACAATTTGTTTTATTTTGTGTGACCCAAATGAGAGATATGAAAATGAAATTAAAATTCACACATTGGATTGCTTTAGGATTGATACTTAGCATTGCAATCTCTTGTGCCAAAATCCCAATTACAGGTAGAAGGCAATTTAAAATGTTGCCGGAAAGCACACTAATGGAAATGAGCCTTACTTCATATCAACACATTCTTGACACCGCAAAAGTTCTTCATAATTCTCCGGATGCAATTAGAGTTAAAACCGTGGGTGATAAGATCTCCAAATCTGTTGAAGAGTATTTGAAAGGAACGAAGTATGAGAAGAGAATTGAAGGGTTCAATTGGGAATTCAATCTCATTGAAGATTCAATAGTAAATGCCTGGTGCATGAGTGGAGGTAAAGTTGCCTTTTATACGGCCATAATGCCAATTTGCAAAACGGAAACTGGAGTGGCAGTAGTAATGGGTCACGAAATTGCACATGCCATAGCACAACACGGAAACGAAAGAGTTAGTCAGGGCTTAGCACTTCAAATGGGTGGGGTAGCATTAGATGTGGCAGCAAGTACAAGATCAGAAGAGACTAGAGCCTTAGTTCAATTGGCTTATGGCGTGGGTGCTAATGTTGGAGTTATGCTTCCTTTCAGTAGAAAGCACGAAACGGAAGCGGATGAAATGGGACTTATGTTTATGGCTATGGCCGGATATAATCCAGAAGAAGCACCTTTATTTTGGGATAGAATGAATCAACTTGGAGGGACCAGACCTCCAGAGTTTCTGAGTACTCATCCAGATCCCGACAAACGCAAAGAGAACTTACAAAAACTGATGCCTAAGGCATTAGAATATTACAATGACAGTAAAAATTAAATTGATTTTTGCCCTTTTTGGCTTTCTGTTTTTAAATATCAATGCAAGATTGCTAAGTTCTCAATCTTTGTCTGCCTTGGAAATAGTGCAGAAATCTGAATCCATTCACGAAATTGGAGATGTTATTGCAGAATTATCAGTTGATATCATTAGACCTTCTTGGAATAAAAAAATTGAATTGAAAACTTGGGCCAAAGGCACTGACTATGCAATGGCGTACATAATCGCTCCTGAGCGCGATAAAGGCACGGTCTTTTTAAAGACAAAAGATGACGTCTACAACTATCTGCCTAAAGTTAAGAAGGTGATTAAAATGCCAATGAATCTTTTGAGTCAGAATTGGATGGGTACAGATATGACTACTGATGATCTTATTAAAGGCAGTCAGTTCAGCGCAGATTACATTCCAAAATTAGTATCTGAGGAAAGTATAAGCGGTAGATCATCATATAAAATTGAGTTGCTCCCTAAACCAGATGCGGATGTATTGTGGGGCAAAGTGCTACTTTGGGTGGATAAGACTAGTTATAATCAAATGCAGATGAAATTTTATGATGAAGATTTAGACTTAGTTCACACCATAGTAGGCAGCAATTTAAAAGTCTTAGGTGGAAAGCTGGTAGTGTCTAAGTATGTGATGACTCCGGCCGACAAAAAAGGATATAAAACCACATTGACTTATGAAAGCTTAGACTTTAAACAAAAGCTATCAGTAAATTTTTTTACAAAAGAGAATATGAAGAACGTAAGACCATAAATAATCCACTCATCAATTATATTTGAACTCAATGGTAGGTAGTAGGTTTCATTTTATTCTTTTAGCATTATTCATTTGTGCTAGCTCTTCAGTACAAGCGCAAAGCAGTAGTAAAGTGCTGAGAAACGTCAAAAATGATAAATCATGGACAGTTAATTTTTCAGAAGCAGCTGAAAAACTGCAAATCAGCGCAGTCAAACATCAGTTTGTTGCTCCTGAAGTGCGCACTACGGCTGCAAATGTGAAAGCAGAATTAGATGCCCGTCGAAGCAGAAAAAAGCAATACAAGAATAAAACATATACGACGTCAAGTTCCGACATTAATCCTCAAATTGACAAGAGTTTTAATGGCAAACCATTAGGAACTGCAGGCGTACCCAATGATAACACCATGGCTATTAGCAATGATGGAATAATCATTAGTGCGATTAATACTACCGTGACTATTCTAGATTCAGATGGGCAGCGATTAAAGTTTACCACTTTAGCAGCCCTAACTGCAGGTCAACTTGGTTTTTTAGATCGCTATTATGACCCTAAAGTACTATATGACCCTATCGCCGATAAATTTATACTCGTTTTTCTAGAAGGTAGTGATAGCGATGATTCTAGAATCATAGTTGGATTCTCGCAAACTAAAGATCCAACTGGAAATTGGAATTTCTACCAAATAAACGGCACGCCTTTGGGTGGCACAACCTGGAGTGATTATCCAATAATAGCCCATAATAGAGATGATTTGTATATAACCGTGAATTTGCTCAATGATGGAGAATCTTGGCAAGAAGGTTTTATTCAGTCTTTTATCTGGCAAATAGACAAAACTGACGGATACCAAGGAGGCAGTCTAACTCAGAATTTATTTTACGATATTAAGTTTAATGATAAGTCCCTTTGGAGTATTTGTCCCGTTCAGCCTGCTCAAGATTTCAATCAAACAGATATGTACTTTCTGAGTGTTCGTCCAGGAGATGCTAGTAACGACACCTTATTTCTGCATTATATTGACAATACTGCAAAATCAGGTGAAGCTACGCATTCTTTCCAAGTGATAAAAAGCGATTTGAATTACGGTGTACCACCCACTGCTTTTCAACCTGAGATAGGGTTTCGATTGGCTACAAATGATGCTAGAGTGTTATCGGCGACTCTATTTGATGGCGACATTCACTGCGTTCAGTCATCACTGGTGCCTGAATATTTAAGCTCAGGGATCTATCACACTTTGATCTCAGATGTTAAAGGAAATATCAATGTTCATTCTGAATTGATAAGTTCAGTGGATTTAGACTACGCATATCCTTCTATAAGTTATACTGGATTGGGTAATGCTGACCTGAACTCCATGCTCATAACATTTTCACATGTAGGAGAATCTGATTATGCCGGTACTAGTGTAGTGTTTCACAATGGCGTTGGGAATTTGAGAGGGATGTTTTCAGATGTAATTCAAGTTAAGAAAGGCGACGACCTCATTAATACATTTGTTGCTGATACTGCTGAGCGCTGGGGGGATTATACAGATATACAGCGCAAGTATAATGAACCGGGAGTGGTTTGGTTGTGCGGGTCTTACGGCGATTCAAATGCTAGGAATAATGTGTGGATTGCCAGCGTAAATGCAAAACATCAAATAGATTTGGTCAAAGGCATCATTACTTATCCAAACCCCGCTTCTACATCAATCCGATTAGCTGTCAATTTCGAAGAGGAAGATCTAGTAGATGTGCAATTGCACGATATGCAGGGAAAGCTTGTCAAGGAGTTAAATCAGCAATTAGTTCAGCCTATCGCAACTGAATTTTTGCTAAATACTTCAGGGATTTCAGGAGGGTCTTATATCTTATCAATAAAATCAAGTTCAGGGAATATTCTTCATTCTCAGAAAATTGTAATTCAGAGCATTCAGTAAAAATGTGCATTTTTGAGCCATGAATAAGATTCTGGTAATGGGTGGTGGTAGTTGGGGAACAGCTATTGTAAAGATACTGTTAGAACAGAAAGATCTTAAAGTAGATTGGTGGGTTAGGCAGGCAGAAAGCGCTTCTTATATAAATTCTAAAGGTGCTAATCCTAAGTACTTGCGCTCAGTGCGTTTAGATACGAGTCGGTTGCAAGCATCTACAGATGCAGAAGAATTAATCAGAAATAATAATGTGATTATACTTGTCACACCTTCGGCTTTCACTTATGAGCTTCTACATCCTATCGACAATGAATTACTAAAAGGAAAAAAGATAATCTCAGCTGTAAAAGGAGTAGTGCCTCAGACAAGACAAATCTTGGGTGAATATTTATTCAGCGATAAGTCAATCGATGAATCAGATTTTGGTGTAATTACTGGTCCTTGTCATGCAGAAGAGGTAGCTCAAGAGAAACTCTCTTATTTAACCTTCGCTTCAACTAATGCTTCGTTTTGTGAGGCTATGAGCCAGCTCTTCAGATGTAGCTTTATTCAGGTTACGGAGAGTGCTGATATTTACGGCACCGAAATATCTGCAGTTCTAAAGAATGTATACGCCATTGCGTCGGGAATTTGCCATAGTTTGGGCTATGGAGATAATTTTCAAGCTGTATTGGTGAGTAATGCTATTCGAGAAATTAAAAGTTTTATAGAAGCGGTTCATCCCATTGATAGAGATATTGATGGCTCTGCCTATTTAGGTGATCTTTTAGTAACAGCTTATTCGCAATACAGCAGAAATAGAACATTAGGTACAATGTTGGGTAAGGGCTATTCTGTTAAATATGCTTTAATGGAAATGCAAATGATTGCAGAAGGCTATTATGCAACCGAGAGTATATATGAACTGAATAAAAATTATAGAGTTGATATGCCAATCTTGAATTTTGTATACGATGTTATTTACAATGAGCATTCAGCAAAAGCCGCTACTGAAATTCTTAGTCAGCGATTAAATTAAATTATTTCAAACGACCAATCATGCAGCTGGCATAACTTTTTACTTGCAGCAATAGGCCATTTTCTTCTGTTGCTTCTGGATATCCCAATCTTTTTAAGCTTTGAATAATTTTTGGTCGGTCTTCTTCGAGTTCATATTCAACAACAACTAAATCTTGATCGGGCTCAACATTAACAGAATGAACTTCCTGCATTTTGGCAAGTTTTTCAGTTATGGTGGTGGCGCATCCACTGCATTTTAAGTTGGCTACTACTATTTCGTCTTTTATCATGATTTTGTTTTACAAGTGCTAATCCCAAATGGTAAATACAGTGGGCAAAAGCTTATAAAGCTGGTTAATAGAAAAACTGCCGCAAGCACTAGTAATACTATTCCCCATATTCCTGTCACTGTTGACGTAAAATACAATCCACAAAAAATCAGTGCTAAAACAATTCTGATTATTCGATCTGTGCTTCCCATATTCTTTTTCATACTCTAATTATTTACATCAAAGTTAAAGTGAGGCTGAGTAAGGAATTTGATGAAAGCCGCTTTTTACTATGATAGTTCTCATAGGAATTCCAACCTATATATAGGTAAACTCATATGTTCAGCTTCGTAGTGCTTGCTGTGCTGATACAGCCAATACAGCTGCCATTGTGAATTGTCTTTAAAGCCGGGAGTTGTTGCCATCATATTATTAAATTCATTTCTCAATGCACTATCTGATTGAAGTAATTCAGCGGCTTCTGATTCAAAGACATATGGGCTATACCACTCTTTCTGCTGTAGTACGGCATCAAAGAAATTCCAATTGAAATAGCTATCAGGTGCATCAGGCTCCAACAGTTCTACTAAAAGTCGATCTTTGTCGGTTCCCATTTTAATAATGTAATCTCCCTTGATGAATTGTTTAAGAATAGTGTCTCTTTGAAAGCTAGTGTTGTAGTGGTAATAGTGTTTTTCAAAAGGGTTATTTGCTGTTTCAAAAGAGGTGATTTTATATCTAACAACTTCAATTTTAGCATCAAATTTCATGGCCTCCAGTTTAACTCCATTCTGCTTTAAGCGCTTTACAACTTGGTGATAGCCTTGTGGTATTACATATGCTATAGGCTTGTCCCTGCTTGTTTTTGGCTTGAAATAAGCGTAGAATTTCATCTCGATATCTATAGGCTTAGTTCTATCATAAAACAATCTTTGGTGATTTGAAATATCACTTGGAATATAGCTGTGTTCATAGCCCTTAAATGTGAAATTTTTGGAGCGGGAGCTATCAATTTCCCAATCAAGAACAAAGCTCGAAGCTTTTGCAACTTGTGCTTTTGCTTTATTTCTTGCATCTTGAATTGCTATTGAATTTTTATTGGCAAACTGCAACATAGACTCTAGAAAATCATAGGTAGCCTGCACTCTTTCATCATAGGGCTTTAACATATGTGTTTCTGTGATGAAACCAAATATTTGGTGTAAAGTAGTTAAGCCAGTGCTGTAACGAGGAGAATCGTAAAAAGCTTCATAGGCATTTCCCAAGGCTGTGCCGTGTACATTGACGTAAGGAACCATTTGCTGGTTTTTTTGAGTCATGGCATGTTCCAAAGATGGAATCATTTCTGTTTCCAAGAACTTGCCCATACCAAATGATAATTTATCAATTTGAGTGCTGAGATAAGTCATGGTGTACTGGTAATCAGCGCCATTGCTTACATGAGTTTCTATATAGATATCAGGGTCTATTAACTGAAGCAGACGAGCAAAGCTTTGAGCGTTTCTAGAATCAGCTTTAACAAAATCGCGATTGAGGTCCAAATTCTGTGCATTGCCCCTAAAGCCGTATTCTTCAGGTCCGTTTTGATTTGCCCTACTTGCCGTATTGCGATTCAGGCTTCCGCCAATATTATAGAAGGGGATGCAGACTAAGATGCAATTCTCAAGCTTTGCTTGCAGACTATCGCCCATGCAGAGATTGCGATATAATGCCATGCTTGCATCAACTCCATCTGGCTCACCGGGGTGAATGGCATTGTTTATCAAAATGATGGTTTTTTTAGTTGAAGAAATAGAGCTTAAATCGACTCCACCAATGGATAAAGTGGCAATATGCAGCGGGTAGTTAGCATCTGTGTTTCCAAAGGTATCGAGCTTGAGGTATTTGGAATAGCGGGCCAAGCTATCCCACCAACTTATACCCTCGTGATAGCTGTAAGTCTTGTTTGATCTTAATGGATCTGCAGGAGCGTGTTTACTTAATGTAGTTGGACTACAAGAAACTATTATAGCAGCTATCAACAGTATTAACACTTTCCTCATACGAGCAAATATATGCTTTAGACATGAAGATTAGGACTAGCAAATTGAGGTGAAAAGTTAAATATAAATACCTTTGCTATATGAAGATAGAGGGCAATTTACGCAAGATGAGTGGTGAATTACTGAATGGTGATGTCATCTACAAGCTGCCCGTAAAAGATATCTTAACACCTATTGATGCAATAGAGCTCAATCCCTTTATTGGGAAGCTCATCGAGATAGAGTACCAGGGATATATCAATTCAGTACTTTCTGGTGAAAAAATGAAGAAGGCGTATGGTGAAGGATTGACCTATAAAGAGTTTATGGAAAGTCCATTGGCAAGTCCTTCAATAGTTCGACCAGAATTGAGCAGAATACATGAAGGAATAGCCTTGAGAGATTACGATTGGGAAATGGAGCATCATATGGCACCGCATATAGTTTATATCTCTTTGACGAATGGATATAAGGTAGGAGTAACAAGATTTTCTAATGTGCCTTCGCGATGGATAGATCAGGGTGCGGTTAAGGCAGTTAAATTAGCTGAAGTCCCGTATCGACAATTGGCGGGATTAATTGAAGTCTCATTGAAATCACATATAGCGGATAAAACGCATTGGCAGAAAATGCTAAAAGGAATCATTGATAACCCAACAGACATTATTAGTATTAGAGATGAAATGGCAGAATTAGTGCCTGAAGAATACAAACAATACCTATCTAAGGATGTTGATATAGTTGAAATTAATTATCCTGTACTTCAATATCCTGAAAAAGTTAAAAGCTTAAAGTTAGATAGGGAACAGAGAATCAGAAAAAAAATGATAGGGATCAAAGGACAATATCTCATCTTTGACGATGGAAGCGTGCTCAACATAAGAAGTCATGCTGGATATAGAGTTAGCATTGAATCATTGGGAGATGCTAGCAGTCCAACTCAAGCGAGCTTATTTTAGAATCAACATTGGGACATACTAAAACATCAGAAAGAAAAAAGGACCACATAGAATTAGCTTTAAGTTCTGTGGTGAGTGCTAGAGATAGTAGATTCAGCTATGAGCCAATTTTCAATGCTCATCCTGAAAAGGATTTAAGTCCAATGAGCTTCCTCTCTAAAACCCTGAATGCTCCGATATGGGTGAGCAGTATGACCGGAGGCACAAAAGAGGCATCGGTAATAAATAAAAATTTAGCAAAGGCCATAGGTGAGTTTAAATTGGGAATGGGATTAGGCTCTTGCAGAATAATTCTTGAGGACGACACCTATTTGTCGGACTTTCAATTGAGAAAGTACGCACAGGATCAACCGCTTTATGCCAATCTGGGAATTGCGCAATTGGAAGAATTATTTGATGCTGGCAAGCAAAGATTAATACATGAATTAATTTCAAAAACGGAAACCGACGGTTTAATAATACATATAAATCCACTTCAGGAATGGCTGCAGCCAGAAGGCGATAAATTTAAATATCCTCCACTAGATACTATTAAGAAATGCCTCGATTTAGGTATTAATATAATCGTAAAGGAGGTGGGTCAGGGTTTCGGCCGAGAAAGTCTGAAAGCATTAATGAGCTTGCCATTAGCTGCTATAGATTTTGGAGCTCATGGAGGAACTAACTTTAGTAAATTAGAGCTGCACAGAGCAAAGCCCATTCAACAGGAGTTATTTGCAACAGTGGCGAGTTGGGGGCATACTGCCGATGAAATGACGGATGATTATAATTCATTAAACGAAGAATTGGGCAGTTTGAACTGCAAATCAGATGTAATTGTGAGCGGTGGCGTTAGAAATTTCGTAGATGGCTATTACCTTACTGAAAAGATTAATGCAAATGCTGTCTATGGGCAAGCAAGCGCCTTTTTAAAGCACGCAAGAACTTCATATGAAGAATTGCAAGAGTATACTTCGCTGCAAATAGAAGGTCTGAAGCTCGCTAAGCAATACTTAAAGCTAAAAGAAAATGACAAATAAAGATAGATACATAAAAGGGTTTAGCAAGCTCAGTAAAGAGGGGAAAATAGAATGGCTTATCAATCAACATTTTGATGGATCAGATAAAAGTTTAGAATTACTTCAATCATACTGGCATGAAGATACTGCAAAGCAAAATTTGCATGATGAATTTATAGAAAACACTATAACAAACTTCTATTTGCCTTTGGGTGTAGCTCCTAACTTTTTAATAAACAATAAATACTATACTGTGCCTATGGCCACAGAAGAGAGTTCAGTTGTTGCAGCAGCGGCTAAATCGGCTAACTTTTGGTTCGATAAAGGTGGATTTAATGCAGAGGTGGTAAGCACAACGAAAATTGGACACGTTCATTTTCTATGGGAAGGAGAGGACAAAAGTGCATTGATGCATTTGGTAGCAAACAGCATAGGAAAGTTTTATTCTGAAACGGAATCTATTACCAAAAATATGCGTCATAGAGGAGGGGGGATTCTTGATATACATTTGGTAGACAAGACAGAAGATGTTCCGAACTACTATCAATTAGAAGCTCGATTTGAGACATGTGATAGTATGGGCGCTAACTTTATCAATACATGTTTGGAGAAGTTTGCCTCGGTATTGAGATCAGCAGTGGAGTCGTCAGTTCTAAATCCAAATCATATAGAAGTGGTGATGTGTATTCTGAGCAATTACACACCTCAGTGTTTGGTGAGATCAGAAGTGCGGACGTCTATCAACAATATGGTTGAAGGTACTGATATTAGTCCAGAAGATTTTGCAAAGCGCTTTAAGACAGCCGTTGATATTGCAGAAACTCAAGTTTATAGAGCAGTAACCCATAATAAAGGAGTTATGAATGGCATTGACTCTATAATAGTGGCTACCGGCAATGATTTTAGAGCAATAGAGGCATGCGCACACGCATATGCATCTAAGGACGGGCAATATAGAAGCTTAACACATTTAGATATTAGCGACGGTGAATTTGCCTTTCACATTGAAGTACCTATGGCACTTGGTACAGTTGGCGGAATTACAAGCTTACATCCAGTTGTTAAGTTGGCCCACGAGATGTTGGGCAATCCACAGGCCGAAGAGTTGATGCAGATAGCTGCAACGGTGGGCTTAGCTCAGAACTTCTCAGCATTGAGAAGCTTAACAACAACAGGTATTCAGCAAGGACATATGAAAATGCACCTATTGAATATTTTGAATCAATTGGAAGCTACACAGGAAGAGAAATCAAAAATCATCAAGTATTTCATAAAACACACACCACATCACGCTGAGGTTGTTGAAGCATTTAAGAAGCTCAGAGGTGGTGAAGTATTATCCTAATTGACTTTTTAAGTGAAGCAATATTACTCTCCAGGCAAACTCCTAATTTCAGGTGAGTATTTAGTGCTCAAAGGCTCTGAAGCTTTTGCAGTTCCTTGCAAGTTTGGACAAAAAATGCAAGTAGAAGAAATGGATGATTCCGATAATATTCTGCACTGGAAAGCATTTCTTCAGGATTCATCCATTTGGTTTGAATGTAAGATTCAAATGAGTGATATGAGCCTTCTTAATACTAGCGACGAATTGAAATCTAAAGCCTTGTTGAAGCTGCTTAACTCTGCTAAAAGTTTGAATTCAGAATTTTTAAAAGGGCGGAGTTTTAAAGTTGAGACCTACTTAGAATTCGATAAAGATTGGGGCTTAGGCAGCAGTTCAACATTGATATGCAATATTGCTAAATGGGCGGAGGTAGATGCATTTGCATTGTCAGAACAGTCATTTGGTGGAAGTGGATATGATATAGCTGTTGGTATGGTTGGGAGTGAGTTATTATACAGCTATCCTCCTGCTTGGGATAGTTTTGTATGGAATCCAGCTTTTAGAAATAAGCTATTTTTTGTTTATCTAAACAGAAAGCAAAACAGCAGAGATGCCATTAAGGGATTTGAAGCCTTATCTATATCTACAAGCGAAATAGAACGCATTAGCAAAATCAGTAGGGAAATAGTGTCTAGTACAGACTTAGATTATTTTCAACTACTTATTTCAGAGCACGAGAAAATATTATCTAAAATTTTGAATTTACCTACGGTCAAAGAATCTGCATTTAAAGACTATCCTTTTGCAATAAAATCATTAGGAGCCTGGGGTGGAGATTTTATTTTGGCATGTGGTGGAGAAAGTGATATGAATTATTTTAGAGGCAAGGGTTATAACACTATATTTAGCTATCAAGAATTGATAAAATAGATGAAAGAATACAAAGCGAGTTGGGAGAGTCCGAGCAATATAGCACTGGTAAAATACTGGGGGAAAAAGCCTGATGGAGTGCAGCTGCCATCTAATGCATCCATTAGTTTTACACTTTCCAAATGTGTGAGCAAAACCAGCTTAACCTTTAGAGAAGGAAAGGATTTTGGAATAGAGATTCTACTAGATGGCAATCCGGCATTGGAATTCATACCGAAGGTTGAATCATTTCTCAAAAGGATATCAGCAGTGTTTCCTTTTGTATTAGATGGTTCTTATAGCATTGAAACCAGTAATAGTTTCCCGCACAGCAGTGGCATTGCTAGCAGCGCTAGTGGTATGAGTGCACTAGCATTATGCATCTGTTCAATCGCCGTGGAAAAAGGCCAATTAAAGGAGGCTGATTTTATGAGAACAGCCTCAAGATTAGCGCGATTGGGAAGCGGTAGCGCTTCACGTTCGGTATTTGGTCCTCTGGCGATTTGGGGCGAACACAGTGAAATAGCAGAAAGTAATGATGAATTTGCAATACCATATGCTCACATACATCCAAAGTTTGAAAACTTCTGTGATACCATTTTACTGGTACATAAGGGTCAGAAAGAGGTAAGTAGCAGCATAGGTCATGATTTGATTAAAGCTCATCCATTTGCTAAAGCTCGTTTTAAATCCGCAGAGGAAAATATGATTAAAATACTGCATGCATTAAAAGCAGGGGAGATGTCGTCATTTATACAATTAGTTGAATCAGAGGCACTTATGTTGCACGCCTTAATGATGAGTTCAAATCCATATTTCATTCTTATGAAGCCAAATACATTGGCAATAATTGAAGCAATTTGGGCAAAAAGAAAGAGTGAAAATTTAGATTGGATGTTCACTTTGGATGCTGGAGCCAATGTTCACTTCTTGTATCCCAAACGAGATGAACAAAAGGCTATTAGCTTTGTTGATAATGAATTGAGTCAATATTGCCAAGATGGAGCGTATATTTGCGACCAGATTGGTTTTGGCCCGAGGGAGATAAATTGATATGATAAAGGAATCACTGTTCTACAGCAAAATTTTGCTTTTTGGAGAATATGGCATTATTCAGGACGCCATGGGATTATCTATTCCATATAATTTCTATAAAGGCAAATTGAAGTTTGAGGACAATGTGAGCTCAACAAATTCTTTATCTGAGTTTGAATTTTATTTGAACGAGCTTCAAGCTTCAGACGAGCTATTGTTTGAAATCGATTTAAAGCAATTCCATAATGATATTTCAAATGGATTATCTTTTGATTCTTCAATACCTCAGGGTTTTGGCGTAGGGAGTTCAGGAGCGCTTGTTGCTGCTGTCTATGATAGATATGCCCTAAATCCTATAAACGCCGAGAGCATAAGCAAGGATCAATTAATTGATCTCAAAAGAATATTTGCCCAAATGGAGTCGCATTTCCATGGTAAAAGTTCAGGACTTGATCCATTGATTTGCTATTTAAACCTTCCAGTTTTAATTAAATCTAGCACCGATTTAGATACCATAGGTCTACCATCGGAACAGACAGAAGGCAAAGGGGCTATTTTCTTACTCGATACTCAGAAACCGGGTGAAACTCAACCCATGGTTCAGTTGTTCATGGAGAAAATGAAAGAATCTGGTTTCAGAAATATGCTAAAAACTGAATTTAAGAAGTATAATGATGCGTGTATCAGCTCTTTCTTGAAAGGTGATTTTAAACCTTTATTCAGCAATATGAAGCATTTATCATCTCTCTTACTTCAGAATTTTAGTCCAATGATTCCAGATGCCTATAAAGAGATTTGGAAAAATGGCATTGACAGTGGAGATTACTATCTCAAGCTCTGTGGATCTGGCGGTGGCGGATACATACTCGGCTTTACTCAAGACCTTAAAAAAGCGCAACAGTCTTTGAAAGGCTATGATTTAGAGTTGGTTTACAAAATATAATGTGAACTCATCAAATCAGAATACCACTTTTTACTTAAAATTCGCTGCATTACTTACTATTATCAAATGGAAAACGGTTGTACTGACCGCTTTAGCCCAATACATTGCATTTCTTTTTGCCTTTAATAATAAAGGAAATATTGCTCATTCGCTGGCTGAGTATAAAGTACACTTGATTATAGTAGCAACGGCCTTATTTCTGGCTGCAGGCAATATCCTCAATAATTTTTATGATGCTGAGAGAGATTTGGTAAATCGACCAAAGAAAGCGCGCTTCCAACATTTAGTAAGTAAGGCATTTACTTTGAGGCTATATGTACTATTGAATACTTTAGGAACGCTAGTGGCATTCTTTGCATCTTGGCGTATCGGACTGTTTTTTGTGGTGTTCGGATTTGCACTATGGTTTTATTCTCACAAGTTGAGTAAACAAGTATTTGTAGGGGAGTTTGCTGCTTCTCTATTAGCGGTGACCGCATTCTTTAGCTTGATATTGTATTATCACACTATCAGCTTTTTGGCTTTGGTTTACGGTTACAGTTTATTTATGGTGCTGTTTTCTAGGGAGGTGCATAAAGCCATAAAGTCAATGAAAGGCGATATTGTTTTTGGCTATAAAAGCATTGCGACTACCATTGGTATAGTTCCGAGTATTCGACTTTTTCAAGTCCTAATTTTAGTGAGTATAATTTCCGATATCTTTTTAATTTATATGATGGGCAAAGTTGAAATTATCGGACTCTTAATCCTTATTTCACTCTTAAAGCTGATTACAGTAGGCATAGTTGCCAAGGATGTTGTAGGAAGAAAAAAGTGGGCCAAGAGAATGCTTCAGCTCATTATAGCAGTGTATATACTCGGTATAGCTTGGTTGTAATTAGTTCAAAATGATTTTTCTGAAGTACCAATTGTTATTTATTTTGATCTTTAGTATATAACTCCCTGGAGTACAATTATAATAAAGCTTATTAGCCTTAAATGCCGTAGTCATTTCTCGACCATCTATTGCAAACATTACTAACTGTTCGATATTGCCATTTGCGTGAATTTCAATGAAAGATTGTCCGGAGTTTGAAGGATTTGGATACACCGCTATGCCAAATTTCAAATCGTCAATACCACCTAAATTGGTCTTTAGATAATGGTTTGAGTTAAAGGTACATAGCGTATCATTGTCTATAATCCATCTCAATTCTGCCATTACAGAATCACCGTGACTGAATGAATCTCTGGGGAAGAAGCCAATAGAATCAGCAATAACCGTTTTGAGATTTCCATTGACATACCAATCTACCACAAGTCTGGCCCCAGTAGCATTAAGTTCCTGCATTAATGTATTGTCATCTATTCTTATATAGTCACTAACATTGACTAGGGAGAGGTCAGAAGGAAAATCTAGCACCTCTAAATACATATTTTCAGTGCTTGTACATTGATTGTTCTTACTGATTGCTGTTACTTCAAGGGTGTCGAATGCCACAGGTAGGTTCACAGTGAACTCAGGCTTATAGGAAGTACTATTAGATACCATACCATGGCTGCTCTGCCAATTGTAAGTGTTATTCGTGTCTAATTCAAACTGCAAACTTCTAGCGTTCGATCTGCAAACCACTTCTGTATATTCTGTTTGTCCAAATACTTGTGGATTTTCATTTACTTTAAGCAGTATACTATCCTTGGCTTCACAGTTTGTGATCTTATTTTGATATTCAGCAATTATGCTGTGTAAACCAGTAGAGGAAAATTGAAACTCAGGCTGGTATTCATTGCTGTTGACTTGACTTGCACTTGTAGAGCTCCATTGATATGTATAATTGGTGTCAAGGCTTAAATCCAAGACTAAAGTGTTCCCATCACAGCTGCTATCGGCTATTGATCCGCTATAGGGCAGAGATGCAGGCGTGTTAACTGTTACATACACACTGTCGCTGCCGCTGCAAGTCAAGGTAAAATCGCTAAAAACTACTTTCAGCAATCGCGAATCAATGTCGAAAAAGTTTGGGTTTCCAGTCCCTGGATTGTCGAGTGAATCTGAACCACTCCAGCTAAAAAAGTATGGCAAACCATCAACACCAACCTTTATGGAGTCTCCTGGACAAATTTCCAAACTATCTGCCAATTGAGAAATGCTTAGGTTGGGGCCAACATTTATCTGAATTTCGGATGTATTTGAACAGCCACTTACTGTATCAATTTCGTATAAACTTAAATTGTAACTGGCTATTTTAGCTGTATCAAAAGTCACTTGAGAACTTGTGGGGTCGTTGACCAAACTTGCTGGCGACCAAGTGTAAATGTGGTCAATTTCCGCAGTCTGACCAAGTAAAATACTGCTTCCAGTGCATATATCTAAAGTGTCGCTTTCATTAATAAAGGCATCGGGTAGTTGTTTGAGATTTAAGTCTTTAGTGAAGTAACTTAAGATCGAGGGTGAAGTGCTTCTAAACCTGTATTTATGACCACTGCTTGCATAGGTTCCTTCCGGAAGTACGGTAGTAAAATATGGAGGTATGGTATCTGAGGTAATTATTCCAACTATGGTTGGTGCGCTAAAGTTACCATTGCTGTCGGATACTTCTAAAACGAATTGATTGTCAGAGTTATATGTGCCAATACCTTGATAAATAGGATTGAAGCTTGTAAAAAATGAATCATTGATACAGGTAGTTACATCGTCGAGAGGTGAAAAGAGATGGAAGTTTTTAAATTCCACTTTATTGCAGTTATAGCAGCACATAGCTAGATAGTCATAGGTAGTGTTTACAAACATTCCAGATGGATTATTAAAAGCTATTAGGCGGTATGGGTTATTGAGTGTACTGTCTAATCTGTATAGGTAATTATCTCCCCAACAAGTGACATAAAAATTCCCTTCATTGTCTTGGCTGATGTCGTTGAGATTGTCGAGATTAGTGGAAGTTAGCAATGAGTCATATCCATTGCTTATGTTTATCCAATGCACTTCAGAGTCTATAGTTTCGGTTAGCACTAATAGTCTGTTTTGAGCATCGAAAATCATACCTGCAGGTTTAGAAATGCCCGATACTAGTACGGTGTAGGTAACCGGATAAAAAGGTGGTGCTCCTATACTTCCCTTAATAATCTTATTTCCCGCTCTATCGCTAATAAAAAATTCATTTGAATTATTGGGATTGAATACACCATCATGAGCTTCAACAGCGCCGGTAATTGTCAAATTTATAAAAGACGAATAGGTAGATTGATCATATAGCTTGAGTTGATTACTATCTATAATAATGATAGCGCTATTTCCAGCAACGGTTCCGGAGAATATGTCATTGGGAGAATATAGTCCAGATATTACTGTTGAAGTATTGAAGGCACTATCAATTTTGGTGATGTAACCACCGGTTTTATTGCTCACAAAATAGCTGCTACCATCATAGGTTAAACGATAGGGATTGTTGTATTGCGAGAAAACTGTGATGCTAATTAACAAAAGGGCGCTTAAGGCTAAAGATCTCATATGCATAAGACACAAATATAGTGGAATATGTTGCAGCTTTTAAAGTGAGCTAATGTCACATTTAAGCATCAATTTAACTCGGCATTAGGATAAGCTTGCTGCAATTTTTGCCTGCGGATGCTCAGTTGTTCGTCGTGATTACTGTTCTCATTTAAGGGCTTGTGATTTTCAAATTTTCTAAACTTTTCTATCTCTAGCACCTTTTGCTTTAAGCTTTCTTCAAAATAGCAATCTTTAAATTTCTCCCAAATGTATTCCTGAGCTTGCTGATTAGGGTGTACCAAATCTTCTTTGCTGAATCTGTAATCTCTCAATTCGTCTATGAATATTTCATATGCAGGAAAATAATGGAATTGGGATGTCTGACTCAAGGCCAAACGCAAACAAGACTTACTGATGTTATTTTCTATTAAGCCGCTTCTAATATGTCGCACTGGACTAATACTGGCAATGAAGGTAGCTCTGGGGTTTAATTTCGAAAGACTTTGATGTATTTGCTGAAAACTCTCTATGCATTCATCCAGACTTAACTGTCTGGTATTGAATAGTTTATTCTCAAGACTGTGACAATTTGCAGCTATGCTTTCATCTGATTTCAATTCAAAGACAATAGAGGTACCAAAAGTTAAAATTATGGTTTCTGCAGAAGCTAATTTATTCCTCGCATTTTTCAGAATGCTATTTGAAGTATTAAGCGCTTCTGCTAGGGATTTATACTTAAATGAGCCGTGATGTTCAAGAGTGAAAAAAGACGAATTATGTTCTGTGAAATCGGATTCAGTATATGGAGTTTGGGTGGCAATTCGTTCAATTTGCTGTGCTATGCTGATTGGGTTATAAGCAATGCCGAAAGGATTGTGGTAAACAGGAAATCCAGATTTTTTAAAGTTTTCAGCCTGATATTCAGCGAAACAAGAACCGAACATACAAATAGATGAGAAATCACTAATGAGACGCTGAGGCTCAAGCTCAAAATCCAATTTAAACTTCATAACTACTCACAGTTATAGGTGAATTTTGTCAATCTGTCGGCTCCTGTAATTTTAATATCAGATTCAATCACGTAATCTTGATCGTTGTAGGTGTAGTTTGCCGACATAGGAGTTTCTGTTCCAATGACTAAAATATCAGCATCTATGATATTTGAATTTCCAAAAGCAAAAGGGTTCTCAAAATTCATATAGGTAATAGCAAAATCTGAGCGAAGCGGATTTAGTTTACCATCCGTTTCTATACTATCGGCTTCAATAAAGTTAATTAGTCCACCTTGTCCATCTTCAACTTTTAGCTCAAAACTCTGCATTTGAGACCCATTGTAGTTCACATTAATTTCTTGCATAGGATTAGTTGTTGTGCCATGAGCGTAAGTGCGCACCTGAGTGATGACATTATTTGATGAAGCGATAGCAAAGTAGTAGGCATTTTGTCCATTCTCAATAATATTCACTTTAGAAGGTATGTCGCTTCCATTGTATTCAAAGGTCGCTTTAACCCCTTGGTTATTGGTAGCAGTACTTAAAACTCCAGCTCCACTGTAATCAAAATAGGTGGTATCACCAAATTGTCCAGTAGCCATAATAATTACGCCAGCAGAATAATGATAGTTTATTAAAACACCATTTTCTTCCTGAGAAGCAAGTTTGCACGACTTATCAGTATTTGGGTTATCACAGCAGTCCGTAGATTTGTCCTTGCACGAGCTTAAAAAGTATGATAAGCTACCGAGCATGAGTACTAGTAATATGGTCTTTTTCATTAGTGTATCACAAGTATAAGTAATTTGATGTTTTTTTATTCAGCGCGCTTAATATTAAACTACATGCTTTTTCTATTCCCTTTGGGTATTACCTTTGCAGCGCTTTGGAAATGGAAGTCATATCAGAAACAGCAAGCAGGAAGCTTTACATTGAGAGCTATGGTTGTGCCATGAATTTTGCGGATAGCGAAGTGGTTGCATCTATTATGGCTGAGAATGGAATAGCTACGGTGACTAATGAAGAAGATGCTGATATTATTTTCATAAATACCTGTTCTATACGAGACAATGCAGAGCAAAAGATTCGTCACCGACTCAAAGCATTGCGACACAATAAGAAGCAAAACAAAGCTCTGACTATAGGAATACTTGGCTGTATGGCTGAGCGGCTCAAGAAACAATTGCTTGAAGAAGAAAAATTGGTGGATATAGTAGCAGGTCCTGATGCATATAGAGAACTTCCACTTTTATTAACAGAAGTTGAAGACGGAAGAAAATCCATAAATGTTGCATTATCATTAGAAGAGACTTATTCTGAGATTCAGCCTACTAGATTGAATACCAATGGTGTTACAGCTTTTATATCGATTACCAGAGGTTGCGATAATATGTGCAGCTTTTGCGTAGTTCCATTTACTAGGGGTAGAGAGCGAAGTAGAGATCCACAGACCATAGTTGCCGAAGCAATAGACTTATTTGAAAAGGGATATAAAGAGGTCACCCTATTAGGTCAGAATGTCGATTCATATTTATGGTATGGGGGCGGTCCTAAAAAAGATTTTGCCAAACTTAGTCAAGAGGAGCAAGACAATAGCGTAAATTTCGCTAAGCTATTGGATCAAGTAGCTCAAGTATCTCCAGAATTGAGGGTAAGATTTTCAACCTCGCACCCAAAAGATATAACTGATGAAGTGCTATTCACCATGATGAAGCACGACAATATTTGTAAGTATATTCATTTACCAGCTCAGAGTGGAAATTCTAGAATCTTGGAAAAGATGAATAGGACTTACGACAGGGAATGGTATGACGGCAAAGTTGCCAGAATACGAGAGTTAATGCCGGATTGCGGTATTAGTTCAGATATTATCACGGGCTTTTGTTCAGAGACAGAAGAAGAGCATGAAGATACATTGGATTTAATGCGAAAGTCGGATTTCGATTTTAGCTATATGTACTTTTATTCTGAGCGTCCGGGTACTTTAGCCGCAAGAAAGTTTGAGGATGATATTCCGGAAGTGGTTAAGAAAAGGAGATTAGCCGAAGTAATTGATATACAAAACGCCACATCGAAGAGAAAGAATAAAGCGCGAGAGGGTCAGGTGTTTAGAGTATTAGTAGAAGGAGAATCTAAGAAGAATAAGGAAGAGTGGATGGGCAGAAATGATCAAAATATCACCTG
>CBDUMX010000001.1:0-36152 GCA_965368435.1 uncultured bacterium | reverse complement strand
CAAAATCAGAAAATACAGAAAAGTTAAAAGCTTTAAAGCTGACCATAGATAAATTAGAAAAGTCGTATGGGAAAGGGGTAGTGATGAAAATGGATGACGATTCAGTAGTGAAGGTGGATTCTGTTTCTACTGGCTCATTGGGATTGGATATTGCTTTAGGTGTTGGAGGGTTTCCAAAGGGGAGAGTAGTTGAAATTTATGGACCTGAGGCTTCGGGTAAGACAACATTAGCTATGCATTGCATAGCAGAAGCGCAAAGAAAAGGGGGAATATGTGCATTTGTGGATGCTGAGCATGCTTTTGATAAATTCTATGCAGAAAAGATTGGCATTGATACCAATGAATTATTGATTTCTCAACCAGATGATGGAGAACAAGCATTGGAAATAGCGGACAATTTAATTCGTTCTGGAGCTATAGATGTGATTGTAATAGATTCTGTGGCTGCTTTGGTTCCGAGAGCTGAGATTGAGGGAGATATGGGAGATTCTAAAATGGGCTTACAAGCGAGATTAATGTCGCAAGCACTTAGAAAGCTCACCGGAACTATAAACAAGACAGGTTGTATTTGCATATTTATCAATCAATTGCGTGAGAAAATAGGGGTAATGTTTGGGAATCCTGAAACCACAACTGGTGGAAATGCCTTAAAGTTTTATTCTTCAGTTCGTTTAGACATTAGAAGAATTGGAAGTATAAAGGATGGCATAGATATCGTGGGGAATAGGGTAAAAGTGAAAGTTGCTAAGAATAAAGTGGCACCACCGTTTAGAGTTGTCGAGTTTGACATAATGTATGGTCAAGGCATATCTAAAGTAGGAGAGATAGTTGATTTAGGTGTTGAAAATAACATCATTCAAAAGAGCGGGAGTTGGTTTAGTTATGACGGAACAAAGCTGGGACAGGGAAGAGACTCAGTAAAGAATTTGTTACTGGACAACATAGAGTTGATGGAAGAGTTGGAGCTCAAAATCAGTGATGCTGTAAATGGCGTGCCTGAGGCAACATCCGACAAAGGAGAAGATAAAGAAGTTGCGGCAGAAGCTTAATTCAAGCCGTATTTGCTTCTGAGGCTTAACAATACTTCTTCTAGGTTGTTCTTTTCATGAGTCACGCCAGTGAAGAATCCAAATACATACCACATGACAAGTTGTGCTTCAACTTTAGAGTTCAGAAAGTTAAGTTCTTGAAATGCTAAATCTAAGGAATTGTAAAGGCTTTGAAAGATATCTTGAGGATTAGCTTTTTCTTCCCAAATTAGCTTCATTGCTGCAGTCCATATTACAATTTCGGCATTTGAAAGTTGAAATGGGGCTTCCATAATGTTCTTTATAACTTGGCTGCTATTTGCTGTGCTTAATCTTTGAGCTTGAATGTCTATTTGAGATGCCAGTTCAAGGTTGACTGCGCTAATGAGTCCAGCTTTACTACTGTAATGTCTGAAAATAAGTCCCTCGGATACTTGGCATTCTTCGGCAATTTTTTTGGTTGAAATGTTGACACTGCCAAATTTGGAGATAAGTTGGATGGTGTTATGGAGAATACGTTCTTTATTTGTCATGATTAGTGAGCACTTACTTACAAAGGTAGTGTAAGAGGCATTTGGGATATGCACAGGGTGAAATGATTGTCCAAAAAATTGATAAGATCCATTGCTTAGTGAGCACGGGGGCCACCACCTCCTCCCCAGTAGCAAATATATTGCATGCCAGCCTTAGTGCCTATTTGACTTTATTTAAGAATACCATTTCCCTATAAGCGAGAAATTGCCTTTTTAACCTTTATACTTTCTATAAGGAGCAGCGATATACATCATGAGCAATCTGGCCAACCTAAAAACTAATGGCGACGCAAGGGCTGAAATACCCAAAACCGTACCTATCATAAGTCCCAATGGAGGATCTTCATACATTCTGAAGAAAATAACACCTAATACAATTGCCAAACCAACATTTAATGCATAACTGAAATACATTGCACCCCAAAAGAAACCTGGTTCTGATTCATATTTAACACCACAATTTGAACAACGCTCATATGTTTGCTTGAACTTCAGTAGGTTAAAAACACTGGTTTTAAAGATTTTACCCTCTCTACATTGAGGACACCTTCCGCTTAGAAAGGAAGATATTGCCGATTTATATGCCAATTATTTTTGCTTATTCTTTCGATACCAAATACCACCAATTACTGCGACAGCTATATATGGTGTTGCAAGTAGATACAGAATACCGTCGTTTAAACCTCGACCTTTGGTGTTACCTTCCTCATGCATGCCTGATTCAACGGCAGTTCTGCACATCGGACATTGAGAATAAGTGTTGAAAATTCCAATGAAGGATAGAAATGCCAGAATCAAAAGGAATTTTTTCATGCTACAAAGTTAAGATTGCGGGTGAATAAAAAAGAAATTTTGGGTGTTACTTTGGTTACTATCCAATTTGATTAATTCGTTTTGAGCCAAAATGTATGTTTCATACCCTAAAGATCTTAAAAATTCGAAACAATCATACCTGTTTTGATTGTCCCATAATTCACAATAGATCATAGGTTTAAACTTAACAAGTGTCTCCTTAGCTCCTTTAAAAACCTCAAACTCAAAGTTCTCAACGTCAATTTTAATTGCTTTGATTGGAATGGACTTAGTGGGATCATAATCATCAAGTTTGAATACTGGACTTATAACCACCGTACCTTCATTAAAATCAGTCATTTTATCATCTTTCACATGACTTAATCCTTGTTTTCTAACTCCATTTACAATAGGGAGAATTAATTCTATTTCTCCATTTAGCTCACCAAGTGCAACTTTGTGTATGACAATATTTGAAAGCTTGTAGTGGGTTTTGACTCGCTCTAAAATTCTTATGTTGTTTGGCATTGGCTCAAAAGCGTGAACTTCCTTGCATTTTTGAGCAAGGTAGTACGACATTAAACCTAGATTAGCTCCAATGTCCAACACTGCATCTTGAGGGTCTAATAAGGTTAAGAAATGAAAAAAGTCTTGCTCGCTTTTGTCTTTGCGCAGTACTTTAAGCTTGTACTTAGTGAATACCCATAGATAAGTTTGATATCCTAGAATTGTTTGCAGTATTCTTTGGATTAAACTTTTCATTAATATGGATAGTATGGTGATATTAGAATATAGACCAAGACCCCTGTAATTGCAACATACAGCCAAATAGGGTAAGTGAATCTCACAAGTTTCTTATGTTGAACAATTTTATTTGTTAAACCGTAATAGAATGAAATAAGAATTAGCGGTAATACTATGGCTGCCAATGGAATATGTGTCCATAGCACTATTTTGTAAAACGTTTCAATAGCACCTTCACCTCCAAAAACCGTGTGCCCAACGAAGTAATGGTATGTGACATAACTAATTAGAAAGAGCGCCGATAAGCCAAAGGCGCTTAGGTTAATAGCTTTATGTCGATTTATTTTTTTTTGTCGAATTGCTCCCAGAGAAAAAAGTAGGAGTATAGCAACAGTTGCATTGATACAGGCATTGACTAAAGGAAGTTTATATATGAATATTGGAAAACTATCTGGAACAGGGAATATTCTTTCATTGAGTAATACCACAAGTAAGAACACTAGAACAGAAATAAACAATACTAATCTGAAAACCCCTTTCTCACTCATTTTCTTTGATCTTATACTCTTTTATAAGAAACGGGATGTCTTCCATTAAATTTTTAATGTCTCGATAATCTCGTCCTTCATAGTATCCTCTGACCCTAAAGTCTTTGTCGACAAGCACCAATTTTTCACTATGTATAAATGCATTGCTATCTTCTTTCACAGCTGCAACTCTGTAGTTCAGCATGGCTAGATTGTATATAGTGCTTTTTTTACCAGTTAGTAGATGCCACTGATTGGGATTAGCTCCAAAATCTGCAGCATATTCTTTTAAGGCTTCTACAGTGTCTCTGTAAGGGTCGACACTATGCGATAAAAAAATCACGCCAGTATTGTCTTTAAATTTATCTGCTAGAATTTTTACATTGGAATTCATTTCTGGACAAACATCTGGGCAAGATGTAAAGAAGAAATTGGCTACATAAACTCTGTCGCCAATACTATCTCTGGTAAAAGGGAGTCCGCGCTGATCGTAAAGGGTGAAAGTGTCAATAGTAAATGGAATAGTATCGCCAAACTCAACACTACTGTAAATCGGAAGTTCTGTGTACTTGAATTCGCTTTTTTTCCAAAGAATAACCCATATAATGGGTATAGCCAGAAGTACTATAAGTATAATAGTTCCGGTATTTTTCTTCATAGTCTAATGAAAAGTACCCCAGAATGCTCCTTCATAAAGCATCCAATAAATAAAGAAGATGATAAATACCATAGGTACTATTATCATAAGTGCAAGACTTAACTTTTCATGTTTCATGTGCATGAAAGTTCCAACGATATATACAGCTTTAACTATCCCAAGGACAATAAATATTGCATTGCGCCAAAGGCTAGGGGCCATTCCAAAGTATAGTACTATATCGATAATAGTTAAACCCAAAAGTATCCAAAACTTGATCCATATATCTTTAGTACCATGGCTGTGCACCTCAGGTACCCAAACTGTAGGATCGTAATTTTCCTCGTCGTGAATGTTTATGTTTTGATTAGTATGTGACATTATATAATTAGATTAAATAGAAGAATGTGAAAACAAATACCCAAACTAAGTCTACAAAGTGCCAGTAAAGACCAACTTTTTCAACCATTTCATAATGACCTCTTTCTTCGTAGGTGCCTTTAAGATTGTTGATGTAAATCACCACATTAATAACAACTCCTGAGAATACGTGAAATCCGTGAAAGCCAGTTACCAGAAAGAATAATGCAGCGAAAGTTGGCGGGCCGTATGGGTTAGCCCATGGTGTGGCACCAGCAGTTATAAAGTTTGTCCACTCCCAAGCTTGACAGCTTAAGAATGCCAGTCCACCTAAGATGGTCCAAAACATCCATTTGCTCACTTCAGATTTAGCTTTGCGTTGGCCTGCTTCAACGGCAAGAACCATGGTTACAGAACTAAAAATCAGTATTAAGGTCATTAAACTTACAAAGAATAATGGTAGGTGAAGTCCGTGTAGGAAAGGAAAGTGATTAAACACTAAATCTGGAGATGGCCAGTGATTTTCTGCAAACACTTCCATGTCTCTCATTGCTGGAATAAAGTATTCCGCATGCTCTGCAGCATGTTCGCCGGTATGATGTGCTGCGTCACCTTGAGGTGCGAATAGTTCTTGAACATTCTCACCTACTTTTATTTCGGGAATGGTTTCAACTATATCGTCTGTACTTGGAAAACTGTAACGCAAAGCGCCATACCCAATTAACAGAGATGAAAATGTGAAGGCATCCGAAAGTAGGAAGATCCACATCATTAATTTACCATAACTTACCTTGAATGGGGACTTTCCTCCACTCCAAGGACTCGACTCAGATATTGCTTGTGTAGCCATTTTAAAATCAGTGTGCAAAATATAAAAACAAATACAAATAAACCCACAACAGTCCAACGAAATGCCAATAAGTATTGCACATATCTATGAGTAATGTATTCTTCTTGTGAACTTGTAATTTTACTGCTTTAACCATAACCACAACTAGGAATATAATTCCTGCCATGATATGGGCTAAATGGGCGAAGGATATGACATATACGAAGGAAGCAGATACTTTATCACCTTCTTTGGGTGTCACCAAGTATAATCCTTCATTGATCATTGCTATCCATCCAAAATATTGTGAAATGCAGAATCCCAGGCCTAAAATTATAGTGAGTAAAAGGCCTATTTTAACCTGTTGAATGTTGTCATTCTTACTTGCTTTAAATGCATAATACATTGATAGTGAGCTAAGTAATACGATTATTGTGGAATAAAGAAATACTTGTGGTAAATCAAATTGATACCAATTTCCATCACCTTTTCTTACGATATAGGCACTGGTTAATCCAGTAAACAACATAATAATGCCCAAAATCATCAACCAGAGATTGAATTTTTTAGGATGCATTTTACTTGAAGTATTTTCCATGCTTATTGCTGTCACAATTTATCGATCAATAGAACTATTAAGGTAAGTGGATTGTAAAGTATGGATGCAAACATCAATCGTTTAGCATCTTTAATTTCTAGTGTTCTGTATAATTTAATGCCGATGGCTAACAAAGCTATGGATGAAAGTAGAACGATTACCATAGATATCCATCCAGTAACTCCAAATGCAAAAGGCAGAAATGACAAAGGAATAAGGGTTGCAGAATAGAGTATCACCTGCATAGCTGAAGCTTTAGAACGCCCTGATTTTGTTGGTAACAATCTGTATCCAGCCTTTTTATAGTCATCATCAAGTATCCAAGCTATAGCCCAAAAATGAGGAAACTGCCAAAAGAATTGAAGAAGGAACAAACTCACCGCTGCATAGCTAAAGCCGCCAGTTGCAGCAACCCAACCGAGGAGTGGAGGGATGGCACCTGGGAAAGCACCTACCAATACCGCGATAGGAGAAACGCGCTTAAGCGGAGTATAGATAAAAGCATAACTCATTAGAGATGCAAAACCTAAAAGTGCGGCATATGTGTTGAGGTATAAGCCTAAAATACTCACTCCAACTATTGCTGTAATTGCGCAGAATATTCCAGCTTCCAAAATACTCATTCTGTTTTGAGCGATTGGACGATTTGCAGTTCTGCTCATCAGCTTATCAAAATCTTTTTCTATTATTTGATTGATGCCATTAGAAGCAGAAACAACTAAGAAGCCGCCTAGTATCAAAGCGAATAAGTCTTGATAGACTATTGCCCCTTCATTCCCTAAAAGGAATCCCAAAACTGCAGATAGCACAACAGTAAAGGTTAGTCTAAACTTGATTAATTGATTATAATCTCGCAGTTTATCTGACCATCCTATAGATACGTTCTGTATTTCCGTTGTTTTCAATTTTAGTTGTCTATGGTTTTGGCTCTCCAAAAGAGGCTGCAAATATAAAATTGTATTATGAATAAAGCGGCACCGATGCTTATATGGAATAATTTTGAAAAAGCACTTAAATCCGTCATTATTATCAATGATCCAAATACAATTTGCATAACAGTCAGTGAAAGGAACCACATTGCCAATTTTAGTACTTTTTTATCCTTTTTCTTAGCTCCTCTAATTACAGTAAATTGCAAAATACTAAGCAGTAAAGAAATCAATGCCAAGGTTCTATGAACATTGAATGTCGATCCCAATTCGGAGATGGTATTTGAATTTAATATTTTTCCTTTAGCCTCCATTATATCATATGCCTCTCGTACCTGTGTCCCAAAGTAAATTTGAACAACAAGGATTACCATTATTAATGCCGACAGTCTTTTGAGTTTTAAGGATACGTCTTGAACACTGGTTAGTTTTACGATCTCAAATCTTGCTAGCATAAAGAAAGCGATGGCCGCAAATGCTATTAGGAAATGCGTTGTAACTATACCTCCAAGTAGGTTGGCATGAACAACAACTGCACCCAATAGAGCATTCAAAATAACGGCGAGAAATCCCAATGAGGTATAAATCACCAGTCTTCGGTGGTTTTTGCGTATAGCAATTGCTGCGAGTAGGCAAAAGAGAACAACTATACCAGTAGTTGCGCCCATGAGTCGATTTACATATTCCGTATAGGCCTTAGCTGAATTGAAATCATGCGCTTCCTGCAGCTCGTCGAATGCTAAAATCTCTTCAGCTTTTTCTTTGAGACCTAATTTATTCAGCAGCGCTGCAAATCGTTCCGCTTTTTTAAGCCTCTCTTTTAAGAATATATCTTTATAATTATCAGGAAGTTGCTCAGCTGAAGTGGGAGGGATGTACTCTCCAAAACACTTCGGCCAATCTGGACAACCCATACCGGAGCCAGTTGCTCTTACTAATCCTCCTAAAACAAATAGAAGGAATATACAGAGTATCGACAGGAAATTAAGCTTTAAGTAAAAGCTTGTGTTCTTCAAGTTCTTAAATTTTAGAAGTGCCAAACCACTTCTTTATTAAGCTCCAAAAGAAAACGGATTCACCTTCTGGAACATCAGTCTTGTCTGGTGCAACTGGTGTTGAGCTAGGCTCAAATAAACCGTCGTTTTGGTCGTTATCTGGAACTGTCTGAGGAATGAAATCTTCGTCGTGCCCTGGCTTACTATAGTCATATGCCCATCTGTGAACCTCAGGTATAGCTCCAGGCCAGTTGCCGTGAATTCTTTCAACCGGAGTAGTCCACTCAAGAGTATTAGCTTTCCAAGGGTTTCCGTCAGATTTCTTTCCGTTGAAAATGCTATTGAAGAAATTATACAAGAATATAATTTGCGCAATACCACCCATGATTGCGGCTAATGTAATCAATACATTAACGTCGAACCATACACCATATTCTGGTAAAAGAGTAAATGAATAATATCTTCTAGGTACTCCAGCTAGCCCCATAAAATGCATAGGGAAGAATACCAAATATGCTGATGCAAAAGTCATCCAGAAATGAATATAACCCAATGGCTTATTCATAAGTCGACCAAACATTTTTGGGAACCAATGATAAATACCTGCCATCATTCCAAAGATTGCCGCACTACCCATTACAATATGGAAGTGAGCTACAACAAAATAGGTATCGTGCAGTTGGATATCAAGAGTAGCATTTCCCAAGAAAATACCAGTTAAACCACCAGAAATAAAGAATGATACCAATCCGATAGCAAACATCATCCCATTAGTAAATCTGATATTACCTCTCCACAAAGTTGCTAAGTAATTGAAAGTCTTAACAGCAGAGGGGACAGCAATAATTAGAGTTGTAATCAAGAATGCAGTACCTAGCATTGGATTCATCCCAGTGATAAACATATGGTGACCCCACACTATAAACGAAAGGAAGGCAATACCTAAGAGCGAAATAACCATAGCTGTATAACCAAATATTGGTTTTCTCGCATTTACAGCAATAACCTCTGATGTAATACCAAGTGCTGGCATAATGATAATATATACTTCAGGATGTCCTAAGAACCAGAATAAATGCTGGAATAGGATAGGTGATCCCCCGGTATGTTCAAGTGCACCTGCACCATTTAGCCAAATATCTGAAAGGTAAAAACTCGTTCCGAATCCTCTATCGAACAGAAGTAATAATCCTCCACCTAATAAAACTGGGAAAGATAGTAGACCTAATACTGCAGTTAAGAATAATGCCCAAACTGTAAGAGGTAGTCTCATCATCGACATACCCTTAGTTCTCATATTAAGCACTGTACTGATGTAGTTGATACCTCCTAAAAGAGAAGATGCAATAAATAAAACAATTGCAACTAACCACAAGGTCATACCAGCCCCTGAACCAGGCATAGCTTTTGGCAGTGCACTAAGTGGTGGATAGATTGTCCAACCCCCAGATGCAGGTCCTGTTTCAACAAATAGGGAGCTCAAGAGAACTACACTAGATGCTAAGAAGAACCAATAGGAAAGCATATTCATAAAGGGAGATGCCATATCTCTAGCTCCAACTTGTAATGGGAGCAGTAGATTGGCAAATGTTCCGCTTAGTCCAGCTGTTAATACATAGAATACCATTATGGTTCCGTGAATAGTAACAAGCCCCATATAGAATCCTGAATCCAGTTTTCCGTCTGGTGCCCATTTAGATCCAAATAGCCATTCTAAGATAGGGAAACTGGTGTCTGGCCATGCTAGTTGCAATCTAAATGCAATAGACATTGCCATACCAATAACTCCCATGATGATACCTGTAATCAAAAATTGCTTAGATATCATTTTATGATCCATACTAAAAACGTACTTAGAAAGGAACGTTTCTTTGTGATGGTGATCTGTATGTTCTGCAGTACTCATAGTTTTAGTTTCTTGCTATTGCTTCTTGATTTGTTTCTTCTGTTGATTCTGTATTTTCTTCTGTTTCCACTGGAGCTTCGGTTTCCTCAGCTTTCTTAGTAAATAGACCCGATTGCTGATTCATCCAAATTTTATAACTGGCTTCATCTTCAACTATCACTTTTAATTTCATGTTGAAGTGAGCATTTCCGCATATTTTGTTGCATACTAGGTAGTAATCAAATTCAGGATCGCCTTTTATCTTGCGCATATCCTCTGTTGATTTATTCGGTGTGAAAGTGAATTGTGTAGGTAAACCCGGAACCACGTTCATTTGCGCTCTGAAATATGGCAAATAAGCTGAATGTATAACATCTCGAGCTCTAAATTTCATGGTTACTGGCTGTCCCTTGATTAGGTGAATTTCTTGCACAACAACATCATCATTTCCTTTACCGTCATAGAAACCACTTTGGCTTGCTGCTGATATAGATTTTTCAATTCGCTCAATTTGTGTGTGTCGAGCTCTGATTGTCAATCTTAAATCATCTTCAACTTCCCCAGAGGAGTACGTTTCTATCTTTCTCAAATGATCTTTTCTGTCTTTACCAACGCGACCACCGAGAGTAGCTCTTAATTTAGCTTCTTCTTTTCCAAGACCTTCAATTCTTTTTTCAATATCTTTTATTTCTTGCTTTAATTCTTCGACCAATCCTTTTGCATACTCAATGTTGGCAACACCAAGTGGATTAGTTCCGGATATTAAATTGTAATCAGCCTTTCCAAGCGCACCGTCGTCGCCAGGATAGCGAGCTTGCCATCCAAATTGGTAGGCAAATACTTCAATTTTAGGTATATCCGCAGCTGGTTCTGTTCTAACGATTTGTTTCCAAGTCTTCAACCCACCTAAAACTAAAATAGTTAAAACAACAGCTGGTATAAATGTCCATATATACTCTAAGTTGTTGTTATGCGGATAGTAATAGGCTTTTCTATTCTTATTATGTCTATATCTAAACGAGAACCAGAATAGCAGGAATTGGGTTATAAAGAATACTGGAATGGTTGCTATATAAGTCCATTTCATCATCTTGTCCAATTCTAGACCGTGTTCTGATGCGGATTCTGGTAATAAATATTGCTTGTGAATGCTGTATTCATAAATTACTAGAGAGAAAAACGCAAGGACAAAAAGAATCATCATAAATGCGTTTATATTGTTCCAATCTAATATTTGTCGGCCTGTAATATTTCCTACCAATTCTAAGATACCAATGATTAGAAGTAGTATTACGAAAATTAATATTGCCAAAGCTACCAAGCTGAAATTCACCTTATTAAAGACTCCTTCGTCAATAGGCTCGGCAATAACTTCAGTTTCTTCTTTAGCTGGAGCGTCGCCATCGCCGCCGTTCTCAATCCACATGAGAATGGAAGTAATTTGAGCGTCAGATAAATTTTCAAAAACGTTCATAGCTTGACCGCCATATTCATCATAGATGGCTATTGCTCTTTCATCTCCACTTTTTCTGAGTTTATCGTTGTTTTTAATCCAAGCAGTTAGCCATTCGTAGTCTTCTCCGTATTTACTCACTACGTCTCCAAGTGCTGGACCAATCACTTTGCCGTCGAGTGCGTGACAAGAAGCACAATTTGATTTGAACAGTTTACTACCTTCTTCTATACGAGCTTCAGTAGGATCTTCTCCATTAACTTGTTTACTGAGGTTGTTTTTGAATGCGAAGGTTGATGTAGCAATGAATAAACTAAGCGCGACTAGCAACAGCTTAGCTGGTGTTTTTGGTTTGAATTGCATTGATAGTATCAATTTGGTATCTATTGGCGGCAAAAATACCTTGAAAATTAAATTTACCTAATACACTTTTACCAATTAATTCACATTTAAAATGTTTAGATTTGGTATAAATAAGGAAGTCTATATAAACAAAAAGAGGGTTTGTTAACCCTCTTCCTGAAACCAAAAACTAAAACTGAAATATTTTACCTTGGATATAATCCAATAGTATTTCTATTACAAAATTAGTTTTTGCCTTTTCTAAAAATGTCATGAAGGAGTCAGATAAAAGCCGATTTGAGAGCTTGTTTTATAAGCTAATATCTTGATATAGAGTTATATAGCTGTTTAGTATCGAGCCACTTTCAAATTTCTTGAGTTGCTCTGGAATCTTCAATTCTAAATGTTCTCGATGGCTCTTGCTAAATGCCAATGTCTCTAAAGCCTTGGTAATACTCGAAGTGCTTTTAGGGTTGAAATACAAGGCTGCTTCTCCACCTACTTCAGGTAAGCTACTGATTTTTGATGTAGCCATTGTTTTTCCATGCTGGAAGGATTCTAATATAGGAATTCCGAAACCTTCATACACTGAAGGATATACGCAGAAAACGGCATGAGCATAAAGCTGATGTATCTCCTCTATGCTTAAATCTGTTTTGAGTATTATATTCTTTTTGTTCTCTATGAGTTTGCGAATTCTGAGATATGCATCTCCTTTTTTGCCCGCGATTACTAATTTATAGTCCTTAATCTCAGAATCATTAAATGCTTTGATCAATCGTATTATATTTTTTCTCCTCGACAAGCCACTGACACATAGTATATATGGCTCAGCAACCGCAGGTTGAGCACTGGTAGTTGGCAAGCTAGTAATTCCTAATGGTATGCAGTGGATTTTGCTTGCATCTGCTTGAAATAGTGCAACAAGATCATTTTTTGTCTGCTGGCTCGGAACTACGATGGCATCGGCACACTTTACCGCATATTTTATCTTCCTATTATAAATACTTCTATCTATCCAACTGTAATTTTCAGGATAGTGTTTTTGGATTAAATCGTGAATCGTAACTATGGATTTAATTCCACTTTTGTGAATACCGTATGGCAATTCATTACTCAAGCCATGGTATAGATTTATACCTTTGGATTTTAACGTTTTTACTATGAGCCAGCTTCGCCATATCGACCTAAATAAGCTGTTAGGCGCAAAATGCAGATGTTCTATATTTTTTGGCCGCTGTACCTTATCGGTTGTAAAGAGGTGAAATTCGTTTTGGGTTTTTAAGCTAATCAGTCCATCAACCAACCATCGAGAATAGTTTCCCAAACCCGTTGAATTGTTGAAATACCGTTTAGCGTCGAAACCAATTTTCATTTATACCGCAACATTGAAGTCTCTCAAAACATCATTTAAAGATGTTTTTTTATCCGTACTTTCTTTTCTTTCTCCAATAATTAATGCGCAATTGACTCCATAAGAACCTGCATTAAACTCTTTCTGCAGAGTGCCTGGTATAACTACAGAGCGAGGAGGAACAAAAGCTTTATATGTCTTTGCTTCTTTGCCAGAAACGTCAATAATTTTTGTGCTTTGAGTGAGTGTTACACCAGCACCAATGACTGCTTCTGTCCCAATATGAACTCCTTCAACGATTATACATCTACTTCCTATGAATGCATTGTCTTCTATGATAACCGGAGCGGCTTGTACAGGCTCTAAGACTCCACCTATTCCAACGCCACCGCTTAAGTGCACATTCTTACCTATTTGAGCACAACTACCTACAGTAGCCCAGGTGTCGACCATAGTTCCACTGTCCACGTATGCACCTATGTTGACATAAGAAGGCATCATGACAACTCCTGGAGCAATATATGAGCCATAACGAGCAACTGCATGAGGAACAACTCTAACACCAAGTTCAGCGTAGTTAGATTTGAGTTTCATTTTATCGTGAAATTCAAAAGGTCCAACTTCTATGGTCTGCATTTCCTGAATGGGGAAGTACAGTATTACTGTTTTTTTAACCCAATCATTTACTTTCCATCCAGCATCACTGGGTTCAGCACATCTCAAATCACCAGTATCTATGTGCTTTATAACTTCTCGTATATTTTGTTGTGTAGATTCTTGCTTTAGTAGGCTTCTATCTTCCCATGCAGCTTCAACGATTTTTCTTAAATTTTCCATCGATGGGCAAAGCTAATTCTTTTAATAAGCACAAAAAAAGGCAAGCGTAAAAATGAGCCTTTAATTTTGAGTAACCACAGGGATAATAAAATCACCTCTTGGATGATGTTGGGTACCGAATTGTTTGAGAATTGGCTCTGTTACATTTCCTTCTAGATATTCATAGATTTTACCTGGACTGAAAAACTCTTCTTCCTCTCGCAGGGCAACTATTAGCTTACCTGCAAATGGGGAGTGCTGCAAGTCCATGCTCCAATGATCAGGAACTTCCCCTTTGCCAGAGGCGATGAAGATTCTGGAAACCAATGAATCTTTACGAGCGCAGAAACTTTCCAATGAGCCGTCCAACATGATATGAGAATAATCACTTAGTTTTAAATCTTGAGCGAAAACATCGAAGGAGGCACCGAAGCATACATCGAAGATTATGAACACATTTTTACAGGGCATTCCATTTACAAGATTGTGGAGCTTTGCCATAGGTAGATAACTATCTAAATCCGCATCGTCGTTTTTATCGTTGAGTGCTAATCCATCAGAAAATACTAAAAAACCGTCGTTGTATTCTTGATCGTAATAGCCGTGTCCAGCAATGAATATCAGTACTTTATCGCTTTCGTGAACCTTGCGCTTTAAATTTTTTATATGCCATGTAACGCTGTCTTTAGGCATGTCGTGAAGTCTAATAATTTCAAAGCCATACCTGTCTTTTAACAATTGGGATACGGCGATAGCATCATTTCTTGGGTTATCCAAATCCTTCCAGCTAGAACCACCGTAAGGATATTTATTGGTGCTAATGACAATAGCATATTTTTGGGGAATATGGGCGTCGATAGCAGTTTGATTAGAATCTTGGATTTCTTCAACTTCAACGCCTCGGTTCTTTAATTCAAGTTGCTGTTCTACTAATAGCCAACGAAAATCAGATTCTTTATAGAGCGCAGAATAGATGCGATTCATTTTTGAACCTAAATGTTCATCGCATTTAAGCTCCTCTTTTATCAAGTGGTATTCAAACTTTTCTGGAGTGTTGAACACATTTATTATCTTATCCATCTGAAGTAAGAAAGAGGCGAGGTATCCTCCATTAAAATTGCTCTTACAAACTTTAACGCTTTCTTGTCCAATTCCATTTGTGGTGAGTATCAGCCTATTTCTCTGGGATTCTGAAGCAATTATTGCATTATCCTCAAATAGATTGCTGATTAATCTTCTCGCAAAATTTTCTCCATTGCCCGCTTCTGAAATAATAAGTTGATTCTTACAAGAAATATTCTCCATCCAACTGGCTAGTTGCCTTACACTTATTGGAGCTGTGGAGTCAGCTGAACTATCGGTTTCAATATTATAATAAGGTATAATCCATTCTTGATCTTTAGAGCTCATTGTAACACCAGCAAAGAAGAAAATAAAATGATCTTCAGGTTTTGCACTTTGAGCAATTGTCCTAAAGACTTCTTTAATCATGAAATTATTTGCGTTTTCATTTAGTAGGGTATAGGTCTTTAAAAGTCCGTGTTCCTCGCCAGGAGAGGGAATCAAGTCGTTGAATTCATCGCCTATTCTAGCTGAGATTGCCAGCGCATCGCTGCGGCAAAAATTAAAATCGCTGTAAATTCCTGTATGGCTATAAAGGTCTATACCTATGCTGAATACATATAAATCACCGCTAGCTAAACTTTGATTATTTGTAGACCAACTCGGCCCAATTCCAGCAAAGCTTGGTAAAGCAATGAATAATGAAAGGATAAGATTGAATACCTTCATAGTGTATAAAACAAAAATAGGGTATTCTATAGTCTTAGTTCAACTGACTATTCTTTGAAGTTTATTATTTAGAGGATGAAGTTTACCTTCTGCGTCGGCGTTTTCCGCCTCCGCCACCCCCGCCGCCTTTTTTAGGGCGAGATTCTTCAACTGAAATCGGACGTCCTTTGAAATCGGCATTTTTCATGCTTTTTAGCAAGTCCTTAGCGTGCTTAGATTCCAATTCAAAGAATGAGAACATTTTCATTATTTCTATTTGACCAATCTCAGGAGATTTGCCAGGCATATTTTGATTGATTACACCCATTAATGTTTTTGGGTTAAAACCATCTTTTTGTCCTTGATTGATGAAAAATCTAGTGAAGTCTACATCGCGATCACTAAATTTACGCTCGCTTCTTTCGCCGCGATTTCTGCTTCTGTCGCGGTCGCGTTCTCTACCTCTGCTGTCACCACGTTCACTTGCTTTATTAAGATCTGGCGCATTTCGATAGTACTCTAAAAATTGATTAAACTCTACAGAAACCACCTTTCTAATCAATTCTTCCTTGCTCATTGATTCGAAAAGCTCATAAACCTGAGGTAAGAATCTGTCAATTTGATTGTCTACTATTTCTGTATTGATAATATTATCAATTAAGTGAAACAGCTGATTTTCACATATTTCCTTTCCGCCTGGTATATCAACTCTCTCGAATTTTCTACCAATTTTTTTCTCAATATATCTAAGTCTAGATTCTTCTCTACCACTTACCAAAACCAAGGATATACCTTCGTTTTCAGCTCTACCGGTTCTACCGCTTCTGTGAACGTATACTTCGTCTTCATCAGGCAAATTGTAATTTATAACATGGGTAAGTTCTTGAACATCTAAACCTCGCGCAGCAACATCAGTAGCAATTAGTAATTGCAATTGTCTATTGCGGAATCTATTCATCACATAATCTCTTTGAGCCTGAGAAAGATCTCCGTGCAAGGCATCTGTATTATAACCATCACTGGCCAATTTTTCCGCTACGTTTTTAGTCTCCGAACGGGTTCTACAGAAAATAATGCCATAAATATCAGGATTGACATCTACCGCTCTTTTAAGTGCTGAATATCTGTCTCTTGAGTTTATCTTATAATAAATGTGGTGAACATTTTGATTGGCTTCTTGCTTGCTTCCCGCTGATATTTCAACCGGATTGTGCATGTATTTTTTAGCCAATTTCAACATTTCCTTGGGCATAGTAGCCGAGAACAGTAATGTTTGTTTAGTCTCTGGAGTAGTTGCAAGTATGGCGTCCATATCATCAGCAAATCCCATTGATAGCATTTCATCTGCTTCATCTAAAACTAACCACTGTACATTTTCAAGGTTCAGTCTTTTTCTGTTGATGAGGTCTAAGGTTCTTCCTGGAGTTCCAACAACAATATCGCAACCTCTTTTAAGTTCTTTAATTTGGTTATCGATACCAGCACCTCCATAAACAGGAACTACTTTGAGTTTAGCAAAGTTTTTTGCATAACTCTTGATATCATTAGCAATCTGCATCCCTAATTCTCGAGTTGGACTTAGAATAATGCATTTAATTCCCTCTTGATTTGGATCGATTTGATTTAGGATAGGTAAGCTGAATGCAGCTGTTTTACCGGTTCCTGTTTGTGCATAAGCAATTAAGTCATCTTTTGACGATAGTACTTGTGGAATTGCTAATTGTTGAATTGGTGTGGGATTAACAAATCCCATTTCTTCGATAGACGTGAGTAATTCTGACCTCAGTCCAATTTCTTTAAATGTTTGCATGTGCTCTTATAAAGTTAAAATCTCAGAGCACATATCGACGTGTTTTTAAACCAAGATGCTCCCTTCGTTTTAACGGCTGCAAAGGTAATCAAATAAGTGACACTTTAACGTAATATTAAAGCAGTGATTTTAGCTAGCCTCTTAGTAACCAATAAAATATAGGAGATACTAGAGACAGCGCAATTAAAATACCGATGAGAAGTACTGTGGTATTATATCTGTTTCTTTTTTTGATCCTCAGTCGGACTGCTCTCCGAATTTCGTTAATCTCTTCTTTGCTTAGACTTTCCTTATTCGAGCTTGACTCTATTTCATTCAGAGCTCCATTGTACATGCTTCTTCGTTCATTGAAGGAAGTTTTTCCTTTAAGAAGGCCAGCATTAGTCTTGAGACTAGATTTCATGGCGGCTGTGAAACCCCAACTCATTTTCGATATTTATCGTTTAATCCTATGTTGTCAAGTATCATGGGACAAATTTTATCGATTCTCTTTAACTTAGTGGCTTGCTGCTTGGCACTTTCAATGTACTGGGCATATTCCTTCTGCTTAAATGACGTCAGCCGTTTAAATGCTGTATTAAGTTTTGCATCCTTGTTGAGTACATCCTTTAACTCAGCTGGAATATCAAATGCTTTATTTCGCTCTATTTTTATTTCCTTGCCCTCTTTCTGATTCTGAATAGCTTCTTCAACATATGAGAGAATCAAGGAAGCGTTCATTTCTTCAATGGATGAAAATCTCCATTGTCTCATACCTTTGGTCACACCTTCTTGAGCGTTTATCAGAACATTTGCGTGATCGGTGAGAAATACGCCCTGATAAAACCACATTCCGACATAGGACTTAAAAGCGGCTATGCCTAAAACATTTTTGTTTGCGATGGTATATGTGGGGATGCCCCATTTTAATGTTTCAACCAGTTCTGTTCCTAAGAGTAGATGTCTTAAATAGTCTAGTTCAGCATGCCATTCCTTATTGGATTCAAAGTATTCAGGTATTGATTTAGCCATTTCCATAGTAAATCCATTTAAAATTTCACTGCATGCAATTTAAACTTTTCTTGTGAATTGTATTCCAAGGTAGGAAGTGGGAACTTAAGGCTATTCAGTAAAGTGAGTCCAATTCTAAGTGCTTTATTATCAGTCTTAATTCTGCTTAGATCTATATCCGGAGAAAGATACCACTGTCGTATCCTGGCACTATTTGGAACGCCCCGGTATAGTGATCCGTCGGCAAGTTCATATTCATTGGTATGTCCACCTACAAATCCATCTATACCATACCCAATAGCAATATTTAACCAATTTGGCCATGAACTTCCCGTTGCAAATGAGCGTGGATTAACACTCAACCAATAGGTTTGACCATTATAGTCTTTGAATATTCGCTCAATTCCATTTGATCCGAGAACGTTTGGACGAATTGCTGCATACTCGCTTGGCAAATAGCTGTACTTGATCAGTATTCTTTGCTCATCCCATGCAAGACTTTGACCAATAACCATAGCTGAGCCTACAGCATTTGATAGTAAATCACCAGTTGATGCTCCCCAAGCTTCTGAAAATCCATCAAAGACTTCTACACCGGCTTGTATTAAAAAACCGTAAGAGCCGCCTATAATAGAAGAAACTTTGTGATTATAGCCAGCCCATTTCATCATGCTAATGCCCACTAACCCTTCATAATAGCAGCTATATGCATGTCCAACTTTGTCCATTTGATTCCATTCCTTATTATCATTAAAGAAGTGAAAAGGAGTGAGTGGATAGTCTTTATACCAAAGCGAGTATAAACCGACCATGCTAGCTGAATAGGCTACAGCGTTTCCTCCAACTACAATTTGCTTCCTCAGCTTGTAATTGATACTGTCCTGAGCATCTACATTTAAACAAAATATTAGCAGCAATATGCAGCTTAACTTACGCAAGTATGGTAGCTTTTGTTTGATCAAGAATTTTTATAGTCGATTCATAGTCAGTTGATTGACCATAGACCCTTAATAGTGGTTCAGTGCCTGAAGGCCTAATCATAACCCAAGAATCTTCTGAGAGTATGAATTTAAAGCCGTCGATAGTCTCATGTCCTTGAACTACATAATCACCGAAACTTGTATAGGCTTTATTCTTGCATTTTTCAATTATTTCAGTCTTACTGATTTCTGGAACTTTTAAGTCGTAACGCTCCATCGCAAATGAGCCAATAATCTCATAAATCTCTGAAATAAGTTCACTTAATTTTTTGCCGGTTTTAACCATATACTCCCACAGTATAAGTCCCATCCAAATTCCATCTCGTTCTGGAATGTGAGTGCTAACGGCTATACCACCGCTTTCTTCACCGCCTAATAAGCTTGGCTCCTCTATCATCTGCTTGCAGATATATTTGAATCCGATTTTAGTTGTGCTATGTTCTAAACCGTAATGGTCGCAAAGATTTTTAATTTTAGAAGTGCAACTGAAGCTTGTGTGAACCTTACCTTTCACTTGTTTGAATTCAACTAAATATCTGATCAACAGCAGAATGATGTGATGAGAATCAACAAATTTTCCATTCTCATCAAAAAGTCCAATTCTGTCTGCATCTCCATCTGTTGCCAATCCACTGACAATAGTTGAACTATCCTTAATTTTTGCTGAAAGTTCTTTTAAATTTTTCGCAATTGGTTCTGGTGCCTGACCCATAAAACTCGGGTTATAATCAGCATGCAATAACTCAACTTCAGGCAGAATTCTTCTAATTACATTTTGGCCTGCCCCATACATGGCATCATATGCGAATTTCATATCGCTATTTCTAATTGCTGCTATATCAAAATGCTCATTCACATGGTCAATATATTCTTGCTCCATATCAATAAGTCGAACATTGCTATGCGCTTCTATTTCCGACATCTCAAGTATCTCTACCTTATGATATTCAGGAATTAGCGCCTCTACAGCATCAATTTCTGATTGTATTGCCGGTCCGCCATAGTTGGCCTTAATCTTGAAACCATTGTATGATGGAGGGTTGTGACTAGCAGTTATAACTATACCTGCAAAAGCATTGTGCTTCAAGGTAGACAGGGAAACCATAGGAGTTGAGACAAAGCCTTTTGACATTATTACTTCTAAGCCTTGCTCTAAGAATACGCTGATAGTAGTTTGCATAAATAACTCGCCTGCAAACCTGCAATCATGCCCAATTACTACTTTTTTATTCCCTTGTTTATTTATCCATTGTGCAGTAGCATATGCAACTCTGGCAACATTATCCGTTGTATATTCTTTTGCAATTATGGCTCTCCAGCCATCTGTACCAAATTTTATATTCGTCATTTTATTTCTTTAACTTATTCCACTTACCGTTGAGCAGAGATTGATAGTAGTATTCAGAATCTTGATTTAATATTTCTTGATTATTGATTCTCATTATTACGAATGAAAAGCTTTTCCCACTGAGGTATTCTTCTGGTCCTTGTAGATTAATTTTAATCCCCATTTCATCCAGATCTTTCTTTTTTAAGGTGATGCCCTTGCCCTTGATGAATAATTGAATTTTTAGTAATTCTTGGAATGGAAGGCTGTTAAACTTAGACCACTTTTCTGTAATAATGATATTATCTATTTTCCATTCTGTATTGGCGATATGCGTAAAATACTCATCTCCACCTGCATTCAATATGGTTTGTTTATTGTCGTTAACAAACTTTTCGAATGTCTTATAAAGTGTTGAATTGTCTGGGTTTGAATTGATAGATGGGGACAGGATTTTGTATTCAATTTCCTTGTCTAATCTTATTTGATAAAGATTGCGCTTAATTTTAGAACTATAGATGGCCTGATCTTTAAGTTCGAAAGATCGCATTGGATTTGCCTTGAAATCATCTTTTCCAAACTGCACGAGGTTAAAATTGTAGGTTTTGCTATGCAGGGCATCCCAAAAGCTGAGATATCCTGATCCATTTGCATTTGAAGGTATGTTTCTCGCTCGCATGAGTTCAATTACATCAGTAGCATCTATATATCCATAATTAATTTTTCTTCCAGATCTGGTTTCACCTGCAAACGAGAACCCAATAACTCCAAAACTATAATTGCGTTTATAGATACGCCACACTTCATGAATGAAGAAGTTATTGCTTTCAACAAAGGGATACATCGCTGTCTTTTCCATTTCTATAAAAGAATTGGGGGTGATTTGAACTTGCTTATCAGGAGAACTCCAGAGGGCAATATCGTTGCTCAAGATTTTGGCGTATACAAGTTTTGGAATCTCACTGGCCAAATTATAACCAATGGAGTCGTGTTGCTTGTTTTTATCGAGATGTAACAAGACCGGCGTATAGTCGTAACCAAAGGGAAGGTTGGACTTGCAGCCTAGTGCTAGTACAGAAAATAAGATGAAGTATTTAAGCAAACGCATTTTCTCCTGTTATTTCCATTCCTAAAATTAAGAGATGAATATCATGTGTTCCTTCATAAGTCACCACTGATTCCAAATTCATCATATGGCGCATCATCGGGTATTCTCCTGTAATCCCCATGCCCCCGTGCATTTGTCGAGCTTCACGCGCAATATTCATTGCTATCTCTACATTATTTCGTTTAGCCATTGAAATTTGTGCAGGCGTAGCCTTGCCTTCATTCATAAGCTTACCTAACCTCCAGACTACAAGCTGAGCCTTGGTGATTTCAGTTAGCATTTCGGCTAATTTCTTTTGTTGTAATTGGAAACCTCCTATGGGTTTGCCAAATTGAATTCTTTCTTTGGAATATTTAACAGCTGATTCATAGCAATCCATGGCAGCGCCAATAACGCCCCAGCTTATACCATATCGGGCAGAATTAAGGCAACTCAATGGTCCTTTTAATCCCACCACATTGGGAAGAATATTGCTTTTAGGTACTTTAACATTATCAAAAACTAATTCACCCGTTGCACTAGCTCTTAAACTCCATTTGCCATGTGTTTCAGGCGTGCTGAAACCTTCCATTCCTCTTTCAACTATAAGTCCTTGAACTTTTCCCTCTTCGTTTTTTGCCCAAACAACGGCTATGTCGGCATGTGGAGAATTGGAAATCCACATTTTAGCCCCATTGAGAAGCACATAATCTCCTTTGTCAACGAAGTTGGTTGTCATACCATTGGGATTTGAACCGTGATCTGGTTCAGTGAGGCCAAAGCAGCCGAGAAACTCTCCAGAAGCTAGTTTTGGCAAGTATTTGTGCTTTTGTTCTTCCGAGCCAAATTTATATATGGGGAACATTACCAACGAGCCTTGCACACTAGCTGTTGATCGTATCCCGCTATCGCATCGTTCCAATTCTTGCATAGCTATTCCATATGAAATATAATCAAGACCTCCACCACCGTACTCTGCTGGAATTTGAGGACCAAAACATCCTGCCTCACCTAGCTGCCGAACTATATGCGTTGGAAAGTAGTTGTTCTCAGCACAGGCCTCAATTATCGGGCTTAGTTCACGCTTAACATAGGACCGCACAGAATCTCTCACCAACTTATGCTCTTCACTAAGTAAGTCATCGATTTGATAAAAATCAGGATGCTTAAAAGTATCTTTACCTTTATTTAGCTCCTTGAGCTTGTTGATTTCAGCTTCTGTCATTCGATTTTGAATATGTTTGCAAAATTAAAAATTAACTCAAGATTATTAGATGGATAGCAGAATTGATACTATACTAAGCGTGGAAAACATCGAGCTGAGGGCGAAACATGGTTGGTATAAGGAAGAACGAAGCATAGGTGGGATGTATATAATTAATGTTTATATGCAGTCTACAGCGGATGAAAGGCAAAGTTTCGACGCTTTGTCGTCTACTATCAATTATGAATTAATACAGGAGAAAGTAATTTCTGAGATGAAGAATGAACATAAGCTAATAGAACACTGTTGCAAAGCTATATTTGACGAAATGAAATTGCTGTCTAAAGATGCAATATGGACAGTTGAACTTATTAAGAAAGACCCACCTTTGAAATACGTGGGGCAAACAAAATACAGGATTCAGGGATGAGAAATCTGCACTATATCACATTGTTAATACTTGCATTGGGTTCCTGTGTGAGTCAAAGCGATATCACTGCTGAGCAAGCACCCGCTTCAATGCAATTTGAAGTTTTGAGAACTGCTGACCCACAAACAGGAGAGCTTCCATCACACCTCAAGTTTAAGTATTTAGATAAACAGCATTTAGGAGCGCAAACGTTGAATAAAACGGAGCGTTACTATCCTAACAGCTGGGGACCAGTAGATGATCAATTTGCAACTTTGAGTGTTACAAAAATTGCCTTCGATCCAAATAATACATCTGTTTTTTACTTCTGTACTGGTGAAGGTTGGTTTAACGCTGATGCCGCTAGAGGTGCTGGGATATGGAAAACAATTGATGGTGGAGAATCATGGTCTAGGCTTGCATCTACGGATACTTCAATTTTCTTTTATTGCCAAGATATCGCTGTACATCCAATGACCAGCGATGTTTATGTGTGCACGAGAAGTTCTGGACTTATGCGCTCTACAGACGGCGGCAATAGCTGGGAACAGGTACTAGGGCAAAACAATGGAGCAAATGTTAATACAGCTTCTGATATTGAATTGGCAGCTAATGGCGGCATGTTCGTGAGCATGGGAATGAGTGAATACGACGGTATTTACTATTCAGAAACAGGAAATAGTGGTGAATGGGAACGTAGAATGAATGGATTTGCTAGCAATGTATGGAGAATTGAAATTGCAACGGCTCAAAGCGACAGCAATGTTATTTATGCTATTGCTGAACGAAGACCTAGCGGTAATACTCGCGACAGTATAGAGGGTATTTATAAATCATTGGACCAAGGTTTAAACTGGAATGCCGTGAGCTTGCCAGATGGAAATAGAAAGATGGCAAATGTGCAAGCTTGGTATGATTTAATCATCCAAGTCGACCCAAATAATCCAAATGTAGTAGTGATTGGTGGTTTGAATCTTTGGAGAAGTAGAGATGGTGGGCAATCATGGCAACAACTCACAGAAGGAGATAGAAGAAAGACCAATTCGACTTTACAATACGTACATGTTGATCAACACGAAATAATATTCAAGAATTCCGATACGGTTTATTTTGGCAATGATGGTGGAATATACAGATGCAATAATTTTAGGGATGAAATACCATACTTCGTCAATATGAACCAAAACTATAATGTTACACAGTTTTATAGCTGCGATATACATCCATCTGTAGATGATGAGATGGTATTGGGTGGTACACAAGACAATGGTTCAAACAAATCAATATCAAATGGAGTAAGTGAATTTGAAAACGTCAGTTGGGCAGATGGAGGCTTCTGTGCCATAGATTATGAAGACGGAGACTACCTTTATACTACAACTCAGCTCCGACGAATGTTTAGAACATACAAAGGTGTTAGAGATACTATTACCAATCCTTATATACAGAACGATAATACCTTGTTCATCAATCCTATGATAATGGACGCTTCTAATCCTCAAATATTATATATGGCTTCTGATAGAGGCTTGTGGAGGTTTTCAAATGCGCGCACTTCTACCGATAGTGCCTGGCAGAAATGCACAAGAAGCTTTGGGGTGATAAGCGCTGTTGCTAGCAGTAAATCAACACCAAATAATGTTTACATAGCTCGTGTTGTTGGGGGAAATACAAATTCATATCCCTATCGTATTGAGAATGCTCATATAACCGACGACACCTATATTCCGATCCCAATGGACAGAAACTTTGAGTTACCACAAGGTGGTTACATTAATTGTATATTGGTAGATCCTCGAGACGACAATCACGTTCTGGTAGTTTATTCAAACTACAATATTCTGAGCGTATTTGAGACCTATAATGCAAATGCCAATGATCCCGATTGGGTTAATCTTGACACTAACTTGCCTAATATCCCTATTCGCTGGGCTAGTTTTCACCCAGAGAACCCCTCAGTTTGTTATCTGGCAACAGAACTGGGCATGTATTATACTGACAGCTTAAATGGAGCAAGTACTGTTTGGAAAAAGGGAAATAACAGTTTACCAAACCTCCGTATGGATATGATTAAATACAGGGAGAGTGATGGCAAATTTGTAATTGGAAGCCACGGTAGAGGTATTTATGTTGGTGAAGTAGCTGAAGGCTCTAATGATATTAATTGGATGGAAAGAGGTCCGAACAATATCGGTGGAAGAACCCGCGCAATTTTAATTGACCCTAATGATCCATCTGGTAGAAAAGTATGGGCAGGTAGTGTTAGTGGCGGTTTATGGCTTGCAAATAATATTGATTCTATAGCCCAGTACGAGGAAATATATTTTTCATCTGCTTTAAATATTCACCCAAACCCCGCCTCTTCATATGTCCGCCTATATTTTAATCCTGAATCAGATGAGAATGCGCTGATACTCATTTATAATGAAATTGGACAATTAATAAGTTCTGAAGAATTAGAGACTAATGCGGAATCTGTGCGTTATGATATTGATCATTTGAGCGAGGGCTTGTATTTCTTTCACCTCAAACAAGGAGATGAAGAACTATCTAAAAAAATGATTATTCACAAGCTTTAGGTATAGCCTATAGTGTTAAGATCATCTTTTAGGCAAAGCTCAATTTCCTTTAAATTTCTTTCATTTAGCTTATTGCGCCAGGAGTCTACCTTTCCTGACCTCATGAGGTATTCGCCTTCTGTGTTTTTTTGAGATTTAAATTCTTGTTTCATTGCATTGAAGGAGAACTTTTGCATGATTTCTTTTAAATTTTCTTTTTCCGTTTCAACATCAAAAAATGAAGAAATACTCTGCATTGTTGCTATCGGATCTAAGTTCAAATCCTCATATCGAATAAACAATATTTCATTGTCGGCCATAAAAGGCTGGTAATGTTTGTTCCAACTCAATCCTAGATTTAAGTTTAGTTCGGCATTGCCGTGCAGCACAGCTTTACAGGCCGCCTTTTCCATTTTGCTTCTCCCGATAAGCAACCAATGAGTTTTATTGTAAATTTTAGCAAGAATGCTCTTGGATTTTAAGGGAGGAGGATAGAAATAATGTTTAACACTTTCCACCACTGATCGAGGATCTCGGACTATATAAACAATATGTGAAACTTCTTTATCGGCTTTAAGAATGGAATAATCTGCGTGACTTTTATAACAAGCAAATTGACTTTGTCGGTTCGTATTGCTAGTTGCTAATTCAGGATGTTTAGAATTCCAATATCCAAGTACAGGTGCTTGCAGCAGTTCTGCTACCAGCAAAGTTGCCCAGGTTGTGCCGCTCTTAGGGTAACCGACGATTAGCACATTTTCCATGAGCTTATCTCAATACTTCGTTGCTAACGCCCGTATAAGAGAAGCCTCCATCGTGGAAGAGATTTTGCATAGTCACCATTTTGGTTAAATCTGAAAACATGCTAATACAGTAGTCTGCGCAGGCTTCTGCATCTGCATTTCCTAGAGGCGACATTTTTTCCGCATAACTTACAAAATCATCGAAGCCTTTAACTCCGCTACCTGCAGTGGTAATAGTAGGTGATTGAGAAATAGTGTTCACTCGCACCTTGCGGTATTTGCCGTAGTGAAAACCAAAACTGCGGGCAATACTTTCAAGTAAAGCCTTAGATTCTGCCATTTCATTATAATCAGGAAATACGCGTTGTGCTGCTATATATGTAAGTCCAAGCGCTGATCCCCATTCATTAAGTGCATCTTTTTGATAACATGCTTGCAACATTTTATGAAATGATACTGCTGAAATATCGTATGTTTTTTGAGTCCAATCGTAATTTAAATTGGTATACTCTCTGCCTTTTCGCACATTTAAACTCATCCCAATAGAGTGTAACATAAAGTCGAATTTGCCACCAAAAATTTCCATGGACTGATCAATAAGACTTAATACATCGTCATTGTTAGTTACATCGCAAGAAATTACTTGAGCATTGGTTTTTTCTGCAAGCTCATTTATAGTTCCCATTCTCAATGCCACTGGAGCGTTTGAAAGTACAATTTCAGCACCTTGCTCTACACATTTTTCAGCAACTTTCCAGGCTATAGACTTACTGTCCAAAGCGCCAGTAATTATTCCTTTTTTCCCTTTTAATAAATTATTTGCCATAAGCTCTTATTTCTTTTGCAATGTTAGAAAAATAAAACATTTTTGAACGCTGATGAGACTCCTTTTTTACATAAGTGTATTTAGCCTTGGCTTTTTTGCCTGTACTAAATCCGACAAAAACCAGAAATCAACGAATAGTATTGACAGAAGCACTTTGGATTCCTTTGGGAAAGTAAAGGTGACTTTTAAGGCTCAAGATGGACTTGATGTGGTTGCCGATTATTATCCTGCAGAAGGAGCTGATAAAGTAATAATACTATGTCATCAAGCCAATTTCAGCAGGGCATCGTATTTAACCATAGCACCCAAATTGGTTGAAGCTGGTTTTGATTGCTTAGCTGTTGATTTGCGCTCGGGTAAGTTTGTAAAGGATGTTCCCAATGAAACCAATGTTAATGCATTGAAGGCTGGATTGCCAACACGATATACCGATTCGGAAGCGGATATTAAAGCTGCAATACTGTATGCTAGCAACAAGCTAAAGAAAAAAGTCATTTTATGGGGAAGTTCATACTCTGCCACATTGGCTATGATGATAGGTAGAGATGATCCTAATGTGGTGAAAGTTGTGGCTTTTAGTCCGGGAGTCTATTTTGGCTCAGAAAACACTATAAAAGCCGCAATTGCAGGCTATCAGAAACCAATCTTTGTGACCTGCTCTAAAGCTGAGGTGCCTATGGTTAGAAACCTTACCTTGGTAATCCCAGATAATTACTTGACTTTCTTTGAGCCTCCATTTGGCGGAGACCACGGTGCAAAAGTATTGTGGAACCAGAATACTAATACTGCAAAGTATTACGAACAATTGCTCAAATTCCTCTAATAGACAAATTTGGAGCGATAGATTATTCTGTTCGATTTCGAGATAGTGTATACGTAGAGGCCTTTAGCTCCGTGAAACGCATTTAATGGATGCCTATCAGTCCGCGTAGTATGGCTATAGGCTAATTCACCTTGAAAAGTATAAAATTTAATTGTCAATTCTTCTCTAAGTGGATTCTCAAAATATAAAACACTTGATTCTTGTACTGGCATAGGAACAATTTCAGCCGCACTGATATAAATTACTTCTTCGCTAATGACATATGAGTATCCAAAATTTCCCAAATCAAGTCGAACAAAATTGACTGCATTTAAAAATGGATTATTTATGGTAATGGAATAATTGCGTTCATTGGTGTCTCCACAAATGCCGAAGTATGTCGCTTTATCATGGAATACTAAGGAGTCTTCGCTCAACTGAACTACTATATCCTGACAGCTAAAGCCAGATTTGGTTGTCCAACTGACTAACAACCTATCTCCATAAGCTTGTGCGTCTAAGTTCTTGATATAGGCATGCTGTTCCTGCGCCATTGTAAACAATGATGAGATTAAGAGCAGGTATGTAGTCAAAGACTTAAGCATTATTCAAATATCGGATTTCAGTTACCTTTGTCGCCATTATTAGCATCAATTTAGCGTAAAGAATGAGCAAAATCGCACAAAGTATACAAAAACTGTTTAGCAATGACGACCTTTTTCTACTGGCAGGGCCTTGTGTAGTTGAAAATGAAAGTATCACTTTGCAAACAGCAGAGTTTCTAAAAGAACTTACGAATAGATTGGGCATTCCTTACGTTTTTAAGGCTTCATATAGAAAAGCAAATAGAACCAAATCGAATTCATTTAGTGGCATAGGAGATGAGAAAGCACTTAAGATTCTGGCTAAAGTTAGAGCTGAATTGGAGATCCCTGTAGTGACCGACATACATGAAAGCAAGGACGCAGCTTTAGCAGCAGATTTCGTAGATGTATTGCAAATTCCGGCATTTTTATTCAGACAAACAGAATTACTGGAAGCTGCGGCAAAAACCAATAAAGTTGTCAATATTAAGAAAGGACAGTTTGCGTCTGCTGATGCTATGAAATTTGCAGCCGAGAAAGTGAGAGAATGTGGAAACAACCAAATTATGCTTACTGAAAGAGGTAATATGTTTGGTTATTCAGATATGGTAGTTGATTTTAGAAATCTAGTTTGGATGAAAGAATACAATTATCCAGTTATCATGGACTGCACACACGCATTACAGCAACCCAATAATGGAAGTGGTGTTACCGGCGGAATACCACAGCTTATTGAGCCTATTGCAAAGGCTGCCGTGGCTGTCGGCGTAAATGGCTTGTTTATGGAGACTCACCCAAATCCAGCTGAAGCCTTGAGCGATGGAGCTAATATGCTGGCATTGGACCAAATGGAAAGCTTACTTATTAAACTCTTGAGAATTAGAGAAGCTTTATAATAGAAAACGGCCAACAAAAATGTTGACCGTTTTACCAACTAACTAACCAATTAAATCAAATTTACCCACTGAGATAACGGCAGATTTGAGAAAATGTTTTATACATAGTTCATAAAATCGTCATTTGAGTTTACAAAAGGAATATTTAGCTTCCTTTTGCAAGCCTTTAAGAGCCTTTTTTCAAAAAAAGAATATTTTCGCAGCAGATTTATATGGCATTGTACTTATCAGATATTGTTTCGGTTTCAGGGAAACCAGGTTTACATAAAGTTGTTGGAAGAAGAACAACGGGTCTTATTGTTGAAAGTCTTAACGGCGATGGAAAGCGATTTCCAACTTCTATGAGTCAAAAAGTATCTTTCTTAAGCGATATTTCTATGTATACTTATGATGGAGATGAGAAACTTGCAGATGTATTGAAAAGCTTACACAGCAAGGTGGGAGAGGGTTTAGCGTTGATTTCTAAAAAGAACAGCGGCGATGAAATTGAGACATTCTTTAGACAAGTATTAGAAAATTTCGATGAGGATCAAGTATATAAATCTGATATAATCAAATTGGTGAGTTGGTATGAAATATTGAAAGACAAGGTTGATTTTAACAAATTGATTGAGGAGAATGAAGAAGGAGCTACAGAATCTGCAAGTAAAGCATCTGCGGCACCTAAAAAACCAGCCACACCTAAGGCAGCTCCAAAGGTTCAGACCAAAGCTAAAGGTGGACCAAAAAAGAGCGGTAACCTCAAAGCTGGTTAGCTCCTATACCCGCATTAAATGCAATTAGCCTAACTACGCAGGCATTCTTATCGTAAATATAAATTGTGAATTTTAAATAATTCGCTAAATTAGTAGGGCAATTAAGCCTTATTTATGACAAAACTAATACGCCTATCATTGGTGTGCATGTCAACCCTTCTTTCGTTAGTAGTTGCTCACGCCCAAGTAAATTCATTTCCCTATTCTTATGACTTTGAATCCTTTACCACTATCCAAAATACAGGTAGCTGTGTGAGCACTGGTATGAGTGTTGACAATTGGACCCAATCTGCATCAGATGATGGAGACTGGCTAGCTGATAATGACGGAACTCCATCAATAGGTACTGGCCCAGGAGCTACAGATAGCACCTCTGGTGTTGGAGATGGAACGGATTTCTACCCTGGTACTAGTTCTGGGATTTATTTATACATTGAAGGAAGTACAGCGGGATGTACTAATTCTGAATACAGTCTATTAAGTCCAGAATTTGACTTTAGTGCAGTGGATACTTTTTATAGATTCTTGCTTGCAGTGAATATGAATGGCGACGGTGTTGGCTCATTACATATAGATGTAAGAGACAGTAATGTATGGCATAATGATGTGTGGGTTCACGATGGCGATTGGGGAGAAGATTGGCACGATATAACTGTTAATTTAGCAGCATATAACACTTCAGAAGTACAAATTAGAATCAGAGGTAGAATAAAGGGCACAGGTGTAAGTGATATTGCTATAGACTATGCTCGAGTAGAACAATTCACCCCACCTAGATATGATGCACTATTTAGCGCTGTTGATTATATATCTGACGAATTTACAATTATCCCTCTGAGCCAACGTGACTCTATTAGCTTTAAGGCCAAGATGAAAAATGAAGGACTGTTGGGTATCTCAGGTGTAAATGTTGAAGTTTCTGAAGGCTCGTATAGCGAAGATATTAATATTGGCAACATTGCTTCCTATGATACAGCAAGTGGAACTACAAATAAATCGTTTTGGCCAAGTCTAGGTGTGAAAAACATGCAATTTGTGGTCTCTACTAATGAATCTGATTCTTTTAGTTTTAACGATACTGCCTACGTTTCGTTTGAAGTGTCAGACAGCGTATTGGCAATGGATGATGGAGTTGCTAATATGAGGATTGGTTATAATGGTGCCACAGGCTTTCAAGGTCAAGTTGTTGAAGTGAGATATATGGATACCCTAACCTCGGTGAGCTTTAATGTGAATAGAACTAACACAGGAGATTCAGTCAGAATTTATGTTTATGAATACAATGCTGGACCTGGAACACTCTTATCAACTACCAAGGCGGTAATGATAGACTCTATTACCAATTGGTATACCGCTAGGCTGAATTGTGAGCAAGTCTTATCGCCAGGTCTATATTTTATTGTTCTTGAACAAATGGACATCAACCACATAGGATTTGCTGGTTCGTTTAGAAGCTTCAAGCCTAATACAGCTTTCTATAGCGCAACTGGTGCAACCTGGACTAGCTTAGAGACCGCTGGATTTGAAGTAGGATATCATGTGCGTTTAAACTTCGGAAAAACAATTTATCCCAATGTTCAAATTTCAACTAGTTCAAACGCCATATGTCAAGGAGTACAGACTAGCATACAAGCCAGTGGTGCTAAAACATATCAATGGAGTCCAAGCAATGTTTTTGCCAATCAAAACGCAGCAGTAGGTTTTGCAACATTTGACACATCAATGAATATCAGTGTAGTTGGTACTAACGCATGTGGTTTTAGCAGCTCAGCTACAAAATATATAACAGTTGAAAAAGGACCAACAGCAACGGTTACTGCAGATACTACAGTATGCAAAGGAGATATGCTTACCCTTCAAGTTAACACTAATAATAGCTACCGCTGGGTAAGTGGACCTACAAACGCTGATTTCACGGTTACTGTAAATAGTGACACTCTCTTTTATGCCATAGTTGATTCTACCAATGGATGTCGCAGAACATTTGATATTGAAGTTGGAAGTAGTGAGATCGCAATGCAAGTGAGCGCTGATACCACATTATGTACAGGAAACCCTTTAACCATATCTGCAAGTGGAGCAAATAGCTACCAATGGTTAAATGGACCTAATACGGCTGATTATTCCTTTGTAGTGGATAATTCAGCTACCTATAAAGTTGTTGGCACTAACGCTGTTGGATGCTCAATTGAAGACTCTGTAGTGGTAACTGGATTGCAATCTCCACAATTGGTGGTGTCTGCTGATACCGGAGCTTGCTTTAGAGACAGTTTATATCTAAGTGCCACTGGAGCAGATTCAATTAAATGGAAAGATGGACCCGCTAGCACAGTTTATCCAATTAGGGTACTTAAAGCAGCTAAATACTTTGTAGAAGCTTATAATGCCAACGGCTGTACAGCTTTTGATACTGTTAATGTGGCTGTATTTAGCCCGCCATTCGCAGTTGCTAGTAATGATACCACTGTTTGTGAAGGTGAAGACTTCACTTTAAATGCAAGTGGTGGAGATATTTATACTTGGAGTACTGGACAAACAGGAGCTTCAATAACAACTTCGCTAACTGAAACCACCACAATTACCGTTAATGTAGCTTCATTCGATGGATGTAGTGATGATGAAGATATAAAAGTCACTGTTAATCCATTACCCGAAGTTGGTTTTACTGCTTTTGTAGATGTGGATTCGGTACAGTTGACTAACACTTCCGTCGATGCAAACCGCTACCATTGGGATTTTGGTGATGGCGACACTTCCAATGAGTTCGACCCTTATCACCTATACGATACAAGTGGCAATTACACTATTACACTATCTGCAATCAATGGTTGCGGCAGCGTGGATAGTTCTATTACCATAACTATAGATATTCCAATCGGTTACGTTGCTGATGCAGATTCTTGGACAGAACTCAGTTTGTATCCAAGCCCCGCCACAACTGAATTATTTGTACTGATGAAAAATAATTTAGTTGGAGACCTTAAGTTTAGGATAATAGATGCTCAATCTAAGATAGTCTTAGAGCATAATGCCTATAAGAGTGGCACAGAATTCAGAGAGAGATTAGATTTGACTGAGCTAAGTAAAGGAGTATATATAATCCAAATTCAAATAGACGGACAACAGCAAAACCGCAGAATAGTGCTACAGTAAATCAGCACGACGTAAATCTAGGTGATTTAAGGGGTTTACTTTGATGCCTATTAGGTTCTTGGGTTTAATCCAAATACTTTCATCGTAGAAAAGCAGTACATAAGGCAATTCTTTGGCAAGAATTTGCTCCATCTCTTGTATCAGATTAATCTTTTCATCTGCATTGATACTTTGAATTAATTCTTCATATAAGCGGTCAAATTCCTCGTGATGAAAACGCGTGTAATTGGGGCCATTGGGTGCTTTGTTTTTGGAATAGAAACAAGCCATGTAGTTTTCACCGTCGGGATAATCTGCAATCCAACTGGATCTAAAGAAAAATACTTCGCCGGCAGATTTTTGTTGCTTTAATAAACTTGAAGGAACTACATCAATTTGGATGTTTAGCCCAATAGCCTTTAGGTCCTTCTGAACTAAAACGCATAGGTCTAAATAGTCTTTAGTAGTTGTTAAAATGAGTTTATTCGGAAGGTTTTGAACTTTAGATAAATAGCTCTTCGCTTTATCTACATCAGCTAAGATACCAGTGCTTTTTAAATGAGAAGGCAAGCCTTTGGGTGTAAACCCACCATTGGCAGCTATGCCAACACCATTGCGGAGATAAGTAACCATATCTTCTCTGTTAATAGCATAATTAATAGCTAATCTTAAATTGGGATCAAGAAATGGAGATTTGGGGTCTTCAACGTTAAAAGCTAGATATTCTGTATTAAGGAATGGTACCTTTAGCAGCTCAAAGTTTGCACTGTACTTTGGGTTTAACTCACCCTTAGCACTTAAAATTTCGTCTTTAAATGAACTTTCTAGACCAGTGAAAATGTCAAGTTGATTCTGAACTAACTGTAATAATGCTGTTTGTTTGCTTTGAACAAATGAAATGGACACAGCATCGATAATTGGTATTTCCCGATCTGGACTCGATTCAAAATATTCTTGATTTTTTATAAAGTTAAGTTTAATGCCTTCTTCCCAATTTGCGAATAAAAAGGGACCCGTACCAACTGGGTGTTTGCCAAACTCTTCTGCTTGAAATTCTGCGATTAATTCAGGAACCACAAAGCAGTATGCCATACTCAACATATTGAGAAATGGCGCAAAGGGTTTTCTTAGTTTTATTTGAAATACACTGTCGTTTAGTGCTTTGAACGCATCAGTGCTGTCGACAATGCCATTGAAAATCCATGCACCATCAGAAGCTATGCTAGGATCAATGATTCTGTTAAAACTATATTCAAAATCGCTTGCCTTAAGCTTTCTACTTTCTTCAGACTTAAATAAGGGGTGTTTGTGGAAAAGTACATCATTTCTGAGCTTAAAAGTATACAATTTGCCATCCTCAGAAATCGACCAAGATTTAGCAAGGGAAGCTTCAATTTCTAAATTTTCATTTAATTGAACTAAGCCGTTAAACAACTGATTTACAGCGCGTATGTTTTCTTGAGTTCGCGCAAAAGCAGGATCTAATGAGCTTATGCCATTGGCTGAATTGTATCTGAAGACCTTTTTATCGCTGTAATCTTCACTGTTTTGGCAAGAAATCAACAGTATTATACTGTTAATAACTATCAAAAAGCTGTTTATTTCTAACCGCGCTTTGTATTTAGCTTTGGCTCCAATTAGAAAAGAAAGGAAGTGGCTGATATTACGTTTTATGGACATTCGTGCTTTATGGTACAAACAGGGGGTAAAAATATACTCTTTGATCCATTTATCACACCAAATCCGCTAGCAGCGGATATTAATGTGTCCACATTGAAACCCGATGTGATACTTGTTTCACACGCACATGGAGATCATATTGCTGATTTAATTGAAGTAGCTAAATCTTCAAATGCATTGGTATTATGTATTTATGAATTGCATGAATGGGTAAAAGCCCAAGGAGTAGTGAATACTATTGGTATGAATATAGGAGGGACGGTTGATATTGGCTTTGCCAAAGTGAAAATGGTCCGAGCAGTTCATTCCTCTTCACTCCCAGATGGTTCCAATGCCGGCGATCCAGCTGGATTTGTAGTGTACAATGATGAAGATTGTTTTTATTATGCAGGTGATACTGCCCTGCATTCTGATATGAAATTAATAGCATCGGATTTTAAATTGGGCTTTGCTATATTGCCAATTGGTGATCATTATACCATGGGGGTATACGATGCCGTTAGAGCAGCAGAATTTATACGATGCGACGAAATTATTGGAATGCATTATAATACATTCCCGCCCATAGAAATTGATACCGAAGAAGCAATTGAGATCTTTGAGAGCAATGGACTCAATCTTTACTTAATGAATATTAACCAAAAAATAGAAATTTAAAATTATGGCAAAAACTATTTGTGTAGCAAATCAAAAAGGAGGAGTAGGCAAAACTACTACAGCAATCAATTTAGCATACAGTCTTTCAGTTCTTGAATACAGAGTGTTGTTAATAGATGC